>JAHJRU010000249.1 GCA_018830745.1 Chloroflexota bacterium | reverse complement strand
ATCACTACAGATAGTGGTGGGGGGCCAGAACATGAACAGTCGGGTTAGCGGCGTGACCATTGAATATCTCCAGGCATACAACTTGAAGGTGGCTGACGGCTCCTTCATCTCTGAATATGATTACCAGCGCGGCGCGCGGGTGGCTGTGCTCGGCGCCAATGTAAAAGAGACCCTTTTTGAGGACGCAGACCCCTTAGGTCAGCCCATACGGATGCAGCAAAACATCGTGCGCGTCATCGGCGTTCTGGAGAGCAAGGGAGCCATGTCCAGCTCATCAGATGATGCCATCCTGATTCCTTTGACTGCCATGCAGCAGATGGTCGCCCAGCCCCGGACTAACCGCGGAGAGCGCGTGATATCATCCATTGCGCTGACAGTTGATGATAAAGAGTTCTCCACACTCGTGGCTGATGAAATCACGGAATTGCTGCGCGTCCGCCATCAGCTTGGCCCCGGCGTAGACAATGACTTTAACGTTCGCTCTATGGAGGAGATAGCCACCATGCTCTCTGAAGCGGTGGGCACTATGACCGCTCTATTAGGCGCCATTGCCGCCATTTCCCTGCTGGTGGGAGGCATCGGCGTAATGAACATCATGCTGGTATCCGTACTGGAGAGAACCAGAGAGATAGGTATCCGCAAGGCGATGGGAGCCAGGGAAATGGATATCTGGCTCCAGTTCCTGATTGAAGCCGCCTTTCTTACGTTCACCGGCGGTATCATCGGGGTTGCCGTGGGCTGGGTAGTCTCATATGTTGTTGGCAATATGGGGACAATGACCACCGTGGTCTCGGCTGATATTATCATCCTGGCTGTTTCGGTATCGGTGGGTATCGGTCTGTTCTTCGGTTTCTATCCCGCCTGGAACGCATCCCGCCTCAACCCCATCGATGCCTTAAGGTCCGAATAAAGCCCAGGAGAACCCCAGTTTTATCCGCCTATCAGTAGCCTAACGGAAGAATGCTATTGAAGTTGACAACCATATTTTAGGGTGCTAAAGTTAATCTTATAAGATAATGAAGTATTAGGGCTACATTAATCTAACTTTCAGGCAAAAAAGGAGGGTGCCATGACTACTAAAACAGCCAAAAAAGAAGCCACGATTTCTCCCCGGGTACAGAAAGAAAAGGATGCGTTGCTTTCGGCTATCCCGCAGATTGATACGGAGAGAGCCAAGATTCTGATGGAGGTCTATCAGAACAATGGCACGGATCCCATTATTTTGAAGCGGGCCAAGGTATTCAACCGACTCTGCGCAGAGAAAACACTTTTCATTGACGATAATCCGATAGTCGGTACCCTGACCAAGTACAAATACGGGGCTCAGCTCTTCCCCGAAGAAGGCTGTGCCTGGATGGCTAGAACCGATGAGTTTGCCCTGGAGAGGGGCAAGGTCCAGATAACGCCGGAGGTCCGGGAGTGGGTAGATAAGACTCTGGCGTACTGGAAACAGGCAAACATCTTCAACGCCAGCCGAGATATCATACTCCAGCAATTGGGCGTTGACGTCAGGATTATGGGCAAGACCGGCGTGTGGACCGAAATAACCCCCCACGCCGCCCGCCACATGATATTCCCTGATTTCGACATGGTGGTCAACCAGGGGCTAAATGATGTCCTGTCCCAGATAGAAGAGGCAGAAGCCAAGCTGGATGTGGGCGAGACGGACGGTCTGGCTAAATATCACTTCTATGAAGCCGCTAAATTGGCGGTAAGCGGTGTAATCACACTGGCTAAAAGACATGCCGCCCTGGCCAGGGATATGGCCAAGAAAGAAAAGAACGCCGCCAGAAAAAAGGAACTGGAAGAGATAGCCGAGATTTGCGAGCATGTTCCAGCTAATCCAGCCCGTAATTTCCGCGAGGCAACACAGTCTTACTTTTTCACCATGCTGGGTGTCTGGCTGGAGGCAGAGGGCTCACTCAATAGCCCCCCGGTTAACTTTACCAAGGTACTCAATCCATTTTACCTGAAGGAAAAGGAGGAAGGCAGCCTGACCACCGAGCAGGCAATTGAGATTGTCCATTTCTTCTTCCTGGCGTGCAATCGACTGGCTACCGTCCTGTCGCCTCACGGTTACCGGTTCAACCAGTCCCGGCTGGGCTTACAGATGGGTATGGCTGGCTTCACCCCCGATGGCGAGGATGCTACCAATGAGATGGACTACCTGATTCTGGAAGCCCAGAAGCGGATTCAAATGCCGGAACCCCTGATCAACCTGGTATACCACGATAAGCTCTCTGAGGATTTCCTGCTCAAGTGTGTCGACCTGCTGAGGACAGGGATAGGTCAACCGGCTTTCCACAGCGGCCGTGTGGGCATTGAACGCCACCTGTTCCACCATGGTATGCCACTGGAGGAGGCGAGAACCTTCGCCATTGGTGGCTGTGTCCAGAGTTGCATACCCGGCTATTCCGACGGCTACTGGTATATGAGATTTAATCTGGCCAAGATGATTGAATTTGTGCTGGAAAACGGTAATGACCCGCTAAGCGGACTCCAGATAGGCCTACAGACGGGTGATGCTAACAACTTCAAAACTTATGATGAGTTCTACCAGGCTTTCACCAAGCAGATGGAGCATTTTATTCCGCTTACCCATGACGCTTCACGGGTAGTCTGGAATGTCCAGCGGAACTTCCCCACCCCCTTCGGCTCAGCCGTCGTCCATGACTGCATCGAGAAAGGCAAGGATGTTTCCGAGGGTGGCGCCAGATACCCCTTTGGTGACGGCGTATGCTATGTAGGCGCTGTTGACGCCGCCAACTCCCTGGCAACCATCAAGAAGCTGGTGTTTGAAGACAAGAAAATCACCATGAAGCAGCTGAGAGAAGCTCTGGCAGCCGACTTCGTGGGTTATGAGGACATTGAACGGATGTGTCTGGAAGCGCCTAAGTACGGGAACGATGACGATTATGCCGATTCCATCACCAAAAACCTCTATAACCTCTGCTATGAGCTGACCCCGCAGGAAGACCATCTGGGCAGAAGAGCCATGCCGTCAGCTTACTCCGTCTCCGCTCATACCGCCTGTGGTATATTTACCGGAGCGCTGCCTAACGGTAAAAAATCCAAAGGAGCTCTCGCTGATGCCAGCGTCTCAGCCCAACCGGGCACAGACACAAGTGGCCCCACCGCTCTGGTAAAATCGGCGGCTAAAGTACTTGACGGTGTCAAATACAGTTCCACCCACTTCAACATGAAGTTCCATCCCACCGCTCTGAAGGGAACTAACTCCGCCAGAAAGCTCCTCTCCCTGATAAAGACTTACTTTGACCTGGGCGGCTATCATGTCCAGTTCAACTGCGTGAGCAGTGAAACGATGAAAGAAGCTAAGCTCCATCCTGAAGATTATCGGGATTTGGTGGTGCGGGTAGCTGGTTTCAGCGCCTTCTTCATCCACCTGGATGAAGATGTCCAGGATGAAATTATCAAGAGAACCGAGCTGATTCTGTAGTAGCGCCCTTCATCGCGAGAGAATTGAATAATTAGCTTGTTTGCCGGGTGCCTCCTCCAGTCTGAGGAGGCACCTTTTTTTACATGGCAGCCGTTTAACTGGAGAATCACCAGCTACTCGTCAGCCCCGTATTGGCGGCAAGCCTGATGCTAAAGCCTCCTCGTTGCACCTGCGAAGCCGAAAGTGTATAATTGGGGCAGTTTTGAATTTGCGGAGGACATGCCTATGTCTAAACCAACCCGATTTACCCAGGATATGATAGACGAATATTTCGCCAAGGGATACTGGGCAAAGGAAACCACTTCCCAGATATGGGATAGGAGTGCCCAGTTATACCCGGAGCGAGAAGCTCTGATAGACTCCCGAAACCGGCTCACCTGGTCGCAGGTGAAGCAACGCTCAGACAGGCTGGCGCTAGGTCTTCTGGAACTGGGGTATAAGAAAGACGATTTAGTCTTCATGCTGCTGCCCAACTGTACCGATTCTTTTATATTCCGTCTTGCCTGCGAAAAAGCCGGTATCCTCTGCATGACCTCCCTGATGACCTTGCGTGAGGCTGAGATTGAACACATACTGAAGCATTTTGAGATTATGGGTATAGCTGTACCCTGGAAGTTCCGACGCTTTGATTACTTCCAGGCTCTCAGCGAGATGCGCCCCAATTTACCTGCCTTTAAGCATATATTTATCAGCGGCGATGAGGTTCCACCGGAGACTCTTTCTCTGGAACAGATGGAACAACAACCTATTGAGAAAAACTACCCGCCAGACCACCTGGGCAAGACAAGATATGCCCCCGACGAAGTGTCTATTATTGGAACCACCAGTGGAACCACCGGCCTCCCCAAGACGGCCGAACATTTGATTGCCACCCGCATGGCGCTGGGCGAGGCTTACCACCTGATGCCCAAGCTAACGGGTGATGACATTGTTCTTAACGTAATCAATGCCGTGGCTGGCCTGGGCGCGGCATTCTGTTATTCGGTGCCCAGAGAAGCAGCCAAGACGGTATTACTCGAAGTCTGGGATGCCAAGGAAGCCCTGAAATTAATCCAGAAGGAGCGAGTTAGCATCCTGCTTACCACTCCAGCCCAGCTAGCCATGCTGGTAAGAGACTCTGATTTAAGTCAATATGATACCAGTTCATTACGGTGTGTCTGCTCCTCCACCTCCCCACTGACCTATGAGATAGCCGTGGAATCTGAGGAAAAGCTGGGCGTGCCGGTGCTTAATACCTACGGCACTTTCGACGGTGGCGGCATCTCCAAGACAACCATCGATGATGATGCCGAGACGCGCCGCCGAACCGTGGGCAAACCTCACTGGGGAAATGATGTCAAGCTGCTTGATGATGAGGGGAAGGAAGTGCCGCCGGGGCAGGACGGAGAGTTTTACTTCCGGGGACCATCCACCACCGCTGGCTACTTCCGCGATATGGAGCAAACCTTAGAGACGTGGGGAGCCCTGGGCAAGGAAGGTTGGTTCAGGACCGGCGACCAGGCAAGGATTGATGAGAAGGGAAACATT
>JAHJRU010000248.1 GCA_018830745.1 Chloroflexota bacterium | reverse complement strand
TCCTTTTTGGATAAACCGGTAGCTTTAGCTATCTGCGTTACCGCCTCTTTAGCCGCTGCCCCGGATTGTCGCCTTTCCTGTAGCTGACGCTCGACCTCTTCGGTGAGCTCCGGCTTACCCCTCTCCTGTTCTCCCGCAATGACCAGCGTAAATTCGCCCCTCGGCTCCGTGAAACGGGCTACCGCCTGGCTCACTGTCCCCCGAAAGACCTCTTCATGAATCTTGGTAAGCTCGCGGCAAACCGCCACTTCCCGGTCTCCCAGAACAAGCAACATATCATTGAGCGCCGCCTTCAACCGGTGTGGCGCCTCAAAGGCTATCACCGTACCCGTTTCACCAGCCACCGATTCCAGTCGCCGCCGCCGCTCCGCACCTTTGCCTGGTAAAAATCCCAGGTAAATGAACCTATCAGTAGGCAGGCCAGAAACAGCCAGGGCGGTCATCACCGCTGATGCCCCTGGAACAGGCACCACCGGAATATTTCTCTGGTGCGCCGCTATAATAAGCTCATAGCCGGGGTCAGATATGCCCGGCATCCCGGCGCTGGAAACCAGGGCTACATCCCCATTCTCAAGGCAGTTCAGAATATAATCCAGCTTGGTCAGTTTATTGTGCTCGTGATAACTGGTCATCGGCGTCTTAATTTCATAAGCGGCAAGCAACCGTCTGGTCTTACGTGTGTCCTCGGCGGCAATGAGATTTACTTCACGCATGATACGCAGGGCACGTAAGGTAATATCCTCAAGATTACCAATGGGAGTAGCAACCACATAAAGGTTAGACATCACCTTATCTCTTCCCAATGGGCTATTATAACCCATACTACTTTATTCGTCTACACTGGTGGTATCATGTTAGGTACCGTCCCGAGCAATAAAAAGGCAGATTATTTTCCGCCCATCCTAAATATTAGCTTGCTACTATTGACAACTGCCACCAGACTGTGATAAATTTAGTTTTTAGTGTCTATTCAGTTCAGCCATAGTCAATAAGGCTTATGCCTAAGTGCTAAAAACAGGCTGTGGCTCCGAATGGATGAGCTATGGCTCATCCATTAACATTGTGAGGATTGAAAGGGGTAGTAAGTGCCAACAGTCAATCAGCTTGTCCGCAAAGGGCGAAAGCCTAAAACGAAAAAGTCCAAGGCGCCAGCCCTGCACTACATCTACAATGCCCTGAAGGGCTCAATGACCGAAGGCAAGGGTTCACCCCAGAGGCGAGGAGTGTGTATACAGGTCAAGACCACTACGCCCAAGAAGCCCAACTCGGCCCTGCGTAAGATAGCGCGGGTGCGGTTGACCAACCAACTGGAAGTAACGGCCTATATTCCTGGGGAAGGACACGAGTTACAGGAGCACTCGGTGGTGCTTATTCGTGGAGGCAGGGTGAAGGACCTGCCCGGCGTGCGTTACCATATCGTTCGCGGGGCGCTGGACAGCAGCGGCGTGGCCAACCGCCGCCAGGGCCGCAGCAAATACGGCGCCAAACGAGCCAAGACCACCAAGGGGTCAGTCTAATACTGGAGGCAGGATGCCAAGGCGTAACCGACCAGAAAAAAGAGGAATAGTGCCTGACGCCAAATACCAGAATGAAACCGTGGCCAGGCTAATAAACAGGATAATGCAACGCGGCAAAAAAAGCACGGCCGAAAGAATTGTCTATGCCGCCATGCAGCTTATAGAGCAGCGGGAGAAAAAGGAGCCGGATATTATCCTGGAACAGGCAATAAGAAACGCCACGCCTCTGCTTGAGGTTAAGGCACGCCGTGTAGGCGGGGCTACTTATCAGGTACCGGTGGAGGTCCGCCCAGACCGCGGTCTTTCTCTGGCGTTGCGCTGGCTGATAAAGACGACTCGTGCCAGAAACGGTAAATCCATGGCCGAAAAGCTAGCCGCCGAACTGAGTGACGCCGCCAAAGGCGAAGGCACCACTATCAAGAGACGCGAGGATACTCACAAAATGGCTGAGGCCAATAGAGCCTTTGCCCACTACAAATGGTAGAGGTGACTCATTAGCACGGTTAAGACAATGAAAAACACGGCGCCGATTAAGGCAAAGGACAGGACAGTGCGCTTCCCCTTGGAACGCATCAGGAATATCGGTATTATCGCCCATATTGATGCCGGTAAGACTACCGTCACGGAGAGAATACTATATTACACCGGACTCACCTACAAGATTGGCGATGTGGATGAAGGCACGGCTGTAATGGATTGGATGGAGCAGGAAAGGACACGCGGCATAACCATTACCGCCGCGGCGACCACCTGCGAGTGGCAGGAGAACCGCATCAATATCATAGACACCCCAGGGCACGTAGATTTCACCGCCGAAGTCGAGCGCAGTCTGAGAGTACTGGATGGCGGAGTGGTGGTTTTTGATGCTGTGGCGGGAGTTGAGGCTCAATCTGAGACAGTATGGCGGCAGGCGGACAAATACCGCGTGCCCCGGATTTGTTTTATAAATAAGATGGACCGCATCGGGGCTAATTTCAACCGCACCCTGTCTATGATAGAAAAACGGCTGCGTGCCAATCCCCTGCCCCTGCAGATCCCTATCGGCAGCGAAGCCACATTCGAGGGTATTATCGATTTGGTGGAGAATAAAGCCTGGCGTTTCGATGGGAATCCGGATTCAGAACCATTGGAGATACCCATCCCGCAGTCGGAAGAGGCCCGGTATCACAAAGCTCGCCAGATATTATTGGAGAAACTGTCGGAATACGATGACCATATTATGATGGCATATCTTGAGGGACGGAATACCAGTGGAGCAGAGTTGAAAGACGTTATAAGGCGGGTAACCATAGCCAATAAGGTGGTGCCCGTTCTTTGCGGTAGCGCCTTCAGGAACAAGGCGATTCACCCCCTGCTTAATGCCATTGTGGATTACCTTCCCTCCCCGGTTGATTTGCCCCCGTTACAGGCTATTGACATCAGAAATGGAATTGAAGTCACCCGCCCCGCCCGAGATGATGCCCCCTTCACGGCTCTGGCTTTTAAGGTTGTCTCTGACCCCTTCGTGGGACGGCTGGTCTATCTCAGAGTGTATTCCGGCAAAGTGAAGGCGGGAGCTGAAATATTTAATTCCACCCGGGGCCACAGGGAACGTATCGGACGAATCCTTGTTATGCATGCCAACCGACGTGAAGAGGTAGCGGAAGCTGACACCGGAGCCATTATCGCCAACCTCGGACTTAAGAATACCTTTACCGGTGACACCCTGTGCCACTACTCCCAGCCGGTACTCCTGGAATCCATCTATTTTCCTCAGCCAGTATTGTCCATCGCCATTGAGCCCAAGACCAAGGCTGACCAGGATAAGATGGAGGATGCCCTGCGACGGCTGACCGAGGAAGACCCCACCTTTAAGGTAAATTACAACCGGGATACGGGACAAACGGTTATCTCCGGTATGGGCGAGCTACATCTCGATGTAATAGTAAACCGATTGCTCTCCGAATTTGGGGTGGGGGCTAAGGTAGGTAAACCACGGGTCTCCTATAAAGAGACCATCACCATCCCGGTGAAGGCCGAAGGACGTTTCGTGCAACAAACGGGAGGCCGGGGCCAATTTGGGCACGTCTCCATTGAGCTGGAACCCCTGGAAAGTGGCACCGGTTTTCAATTTGTCAATCGGATTAAAAGCGGGGCTATTCCCAAGCAGTATATTTCACCGGTGGAGGCGGGCATCAAAGAAGCCATGGAGACCGGAGGTGCGATGGGTTATCCGGTGGTGGACATTAAAGCCACCCTTCTCGATGGTAGCTACCACGAGGTTGACTCCTCGGAGATAGCCTTTAAGATAGCCGGTTCAATGGCACTCAAAGATGGTTTAGCCCGGGGTAAACCCGTGATTCTCGAGCCCATTATGAAACTGGAAGTGGTTACTCCTCGGGAGTTCGTCGGCGATATCATGGCCGACCTCGGCTCCAGAAGGGGAAGGATTGAAAGTATGGAAACCGAGGCGGAAACATGTACTATCTATGCCATGATACCCCTGGCGGAAAGCTTCGGTTACACCACCACCATCCGCTCACTTAGTCAGGGTAGAGCCACTCACGCCCTGGAGTTTTATAGTTATCAGGAACTACCAGCCGCGATGGCAGAACAGGTTAGGATTTCGGGTAAAAGCTATGCCTAAACAGAAGATACGGATAAAACTGAAGGGTTATGACCACAGCATACTCGACCTGGCAGCGCAGCAGATTGTTAACGCCGTGGAGGCTACCGGAGCCGTGGTGTCAGGACCAATACCACTGCCTACTCATATCCAGAAATTCAGTGTTATCCGCTCTCCCTTTATCGACAAAGACTCGCAGGAGCAGTTCGAAATCAGAACTCACAAACGCCTGATTGATATTATTGAGACTAGCTCAAAAACGATAGATTCCCTGACCAAGCTGAATATGCCGGCCGGGGTAAATATAGATATTAAGATATAGCGAGTATAATGCAAGGAATTATTGGGACAAAACTGGGCATGACACAGGTCTTCCGGGACGACGGCCGCATGGAGGCGGTGACCGCTATTCAAGCCGGTCCGTGTACTGCCGTCCAGGTCAAGACCATAGATAAGGACGGATACAGCGCCGTACAGCTGGGACTTGGCACCACCAAACGGGTGAAATCCCCCCAGCGGGGGCATTTCAAGGACCTGGGCAAGTTCCGATATCTGAAAGAAATACGTTTAGATGATAATGAGACTGTTGAAACAGGACAGCAATTTGATGTCAGCCTGTTTAACGTGGGTGACCGGGTTAATGTTACCGGGGTATCCAAGGGCAAGGGCTTTGCCGGCGTGGTAAAGAGACATGGTTTTGCCGGCGGACCCAAAACTCACGGACAGTCCGACAGGCATCGCGCCCCAGGCTCTATCGGGGCAACCACCTCTCCCGGCAGGGTGTTTAAAGGAATGCGCATGGCCGGACATATGGGGGACGTGCAAATAACAGTGCAGCATTTAGAGGTAATAGAAGCCGACCCGGAGCGTAACCTGCTACTGGTCAAAGGAGCCGTGCCCGGCAGCAGTAACGGATTACTGATAATCAAGAAATCTTTAGGGGGAAAGTAACAAGGTGCAAGTGCCCATTTATAACCTTGCTGGGGAAGCAGTCAGGGAGATTGATATAAGCGACGCTGTGTTTGCCGTGCCGTTGAACGAGGCGCTGGTGCACCAGGCAATGGTGAGGCAACTGGCTAATGCCCGCCAGGGAACCGCCAGCACCAAGACACGCGGCGAGGTAGCTGGCAGCACAAAAAAGCTGTACCGCCAGAAACACACGGGTATGGCAAGGGCGGGCAGCCGCAACTCACCGCTGAGACGCGGCGGTGGCATCACCTTCGGTCCCAAGCCTAGAAGCTACCGGCAGGCGATGCCGAAAAGGATGCGCCAGCAAGCGCTGAGATGCGTCCTATCCGCCAAGGCTGGAGATAACGAGCTGAAAATTCTGGAGGACCTGAAGTTCGAGGAGCCTAAGACCAGGGAGATGGCCAGGATATTGATGGCCCTGGGGGCCAACTCATCGGCACTGGTGGTCACCGGGGGGGCGGATAGTAACGTAGTGAAGTCAGCACGCAACCTGCCGAGAATCAAGACACTGCCTGCCAATTTATTGAATGTGGTTGACCTGCTTTCCTGTCACCTATTGCTAATGACTGAGGAGGCGGTACGCAAAACCGAGCAGTTATGGGGTGAGAAAAAGCCGCAAGAGGTGGAACATGCATCTGTATGAGGTATTGCGCCGTCCGCTGATAACCGAGAAAAGCACCACTCTTCAAGAGCTGAATAAATATGCCTTCGAAGTAGCCGAGAAAGCTACCAAACCTCAGATTAAACAGGCGGTGGAGAAGGCTTTTAACGTTAAAGTGACCAAAGTTAACGTACTAACCCAACCCGGCAAGAGCCGACGAATGGGCCGAAGAATAGTAATGACACCTTCACGGCGCAAGGCGATAGTCACCGTTAAAACCGGCGACAAAATCGGCTTCTTTGAAGGGGTCTAATCATTAAGGGGTATTGATTAAGAAATGGCAGTAAAGGTATATCGCCCAACTTCTCCCGGCAGGCGGGGTATGACCGGTCATTCCTTTGAGGAGATTACGAAGGACAAACCGGAAAAATCGCTGCTGGTGACGCTTAAGAAGAAGAGCGGGCGCAACAATCAGGGCAGGATAACCGTCCGTCACCGCGGCGGCGGTTCCAAACGCAAGCTGCGCTTAATTGATTTCAAGCGAGATAAGTCCGGTGTCCCGGGCCGGGTGGCGGCTATTGAGTATGACCCGAATCGCTCGGCTCGCATAGCGCTGATATTTTACGTCGACGGGGATAAGCGTTACATCCTGGCGCCTCAAGGACTTAATGTGGGCGATTTCATAATGGCCGGTGAGGGCGCTGAGATAAAACCGGGGAACTCCCTGCCCCTGAAGCTGCTCCCCAACGGTACACAGATACATAATATTGAACTCACCCGGGGGAAGGGCGGACAACTGGTCCGCAGCGCCGGTGCGTCAGCGCAGCTAATGGCTAAGGAGGACGAATATGCCCTGGTGCGCCTGCCTTCCGGTGAGATGAGACGAATTCGGGCGGAATGTATAGCCACCATCGGGCAGATAGGCAATATAGACCATCAGAATATCAGCCTGGGCAAGGCGGGACGCAAACGTTTGATGGGCTGGCGTCCCACGGTAAGAGGTTCCGCCATGAGCCCGCGTGACCATCCGCACGGTGGTGGAGAAGGCCGCTCTCCCATAGGTATGCCAGGACCAAAAACACCCTGGGGGAAGCCAGCGCTGGGCTATAAAACCCGCAAGCGCAAACCATCAGACAAATTTATTGTAAAGCGAAGAGGCAAATAGATGTCACGCTCAACCAAGAAGGGTCCGGCTGTTGACCCTAAACTGATGCAAAAAGTAGAAGTAGTGAACCGCTCCGGGCAAAAGACGGTAATAAAAACCTGGGCGCGTGCCTCTACCATCCTGCCGGAGATGGTGGGGCTAACCATCGGGGTGCATGATGGTCGACGGCATGTGCCTATCTTTATCACGGAGGATATGGTGGGGCACAAGCTGGGTGAGTTTGCCATGACCAGAACCTTTAGAGGGCATGTCGCCAGAGCAGAAAGAGCCTCCCGAATCATAAAACGGTAATAGAGTCCAGGCAGTTAGACGGGGTAAAAATTGGAAGTAAGAGCTATATCTAAAGATACCGGTATATCGCCGCGTAAAATGCGCCTTCTGGTAGACATGGTGCGGGGTAAAAAAGTAGATGAAGCCCTCTCCATACTCAAATATACCCTATCCCCAAATGCTCGGATAGTAGCCAAAACCATAAAATCAGCCGCGGCAAATGCGGAAAACAATTTTCAGTTAGCGCCGGCTGAGTTAAAAATAGCTAAAATCACGGCTGACGAGGCTAGAACAATGAAGAGGTTTCGTCCTCGAGCCCGGGGGCGGGCAGCTCCGATACTCAAGCGTTCCAGCCATATCAGTGTCGTGGTTACGGGGGAAGGGGTTTAATTGGGACGTAAAGTTCATCCTTTAGGCTTTAGACTCGGCTTTATCCGTGACTGGCAGGCACGGTGGTATGCGGACAAGTCCTACGCCGAATTCTTACAGGAAGACCTGAAGCTCCGCAAGGCTATCGCATCAGCATATCCGGATGCGGCTATCTCACAGGTCCTGCTGGAGCGCCAGGCGAACGAAGTATTCATTACCATTCATACCGCCCGACCAGGCATTGTCATCGGGCGAGGTGGACAGCGAGTTGATGAAACCAGAGCCCGCCTGGAGCGCCTCATTGGAAAGCGGGTCAGGCTAAATATCCAGGAAGTGGCTCAACCAGAGCTTGATTCCTTCCTGGTAGCCAGAACAGTAGCCGACCAGATTGAGCACCGTATCGCTTATCGGAGAGCCATGAAGCAGGCTCTATTCCGCACCACACAAGCGGGAGCCAAAGGGATAAAAATCCTCTGCTCCGGCAGGCTGGGTGGCAATGAAATCGCCCGCCGTGCGAGCATGCACGAGGGACGGGTGCCCCTGCATACATTACGGGCTGATATTGACTATGGTTTCACCGAGGCCAGAACCGCCTTAGGCCGGATAGGGGTTAAGGTCTGGATATATAAGGGTGAAATTCTCCCTGAACCCAAGGTATTTGAAGTTGAAGAGTTGCCGGCTAAGGAAGCAGAGGCAGAGACGGAGGGAATCCCCACCACAGCTGAAGTAACTCAGGCTCCAGAAAAGCCGGCGGCCACTGAAGAGGTAGCCGCACCTCCCATCGCCGAAGCGCCCGCCGAGCCAGTGGCCGTAGAGGGAGCGGAAACACCACCGGCTGCCGAAGAGAAGCCAGCCAAACCAAGGACCAGAAAGAAGAAAGCCGCTGATTCCGCTGAAGCGAAAGTCAGTAAACCTAGAGCAAAGAAAGCTAAAGTAACCGAGGCCGAGCCTCCAACAACCGAAGGGGAGCAGACAGATGTTGCAGCCCAAGAGGGTTAAATATCGCAAGTCTCATAGGGGGCACCGTCGTGGCACCGCCCAGTCAGGGAATGCCCTTAATTTTGGTGACTACGGGCTACAAGCCCTGGAATCTGCCTGGGTAACCAGCCGGCAGATTGAGGCCGCCCGACGGGCCATGACCCGTTATGTTAAGCGGGGAGGTAAAATCTGGATACGCATCTTCCCGGACAAGCCCGTAAGCAGGAAACCCGCCGAAACCCGGCAGGGCGGGGGTAAGGGTGCCCCAGACCACTGGGTGGCGGTAGTTAAACCGGGGAGAATTATGTTTGAAATGTCCGGCGTAGCCGAACCGGTAGCCAAAGAAGCCATGCGTCTGGCTTCCCACAAGCTCCCCATAGATACCAGATTTATGGTGAGGGAAGCTACCCTGGCGACTGGCAGTTAATAACCCTGGAGATAGCTGAGATTGAAGATAGCAGAAATCAGAGAACTCAACGACGTAGAACTAGCCAAGCAGCTTGAGGAGGCTTATCAAGAGCTGTTTAACCTGCGTTTCCGCCTGGCTACGCGGCAGCTGGTAAACCACCGTGAGATTCCCCGGGCTAAAAAGACCGTTGCCCGGATAAAAACCATTATGAAGGAAAGGGAAGACATAAGGTAGCGTTGGTCCTATGGAAAAGAAGCGTAAAACCAGGCTCGGAATGGTAGTGAGCAACAAGATGGATAAAACGGCCGTTGTAGCCGTTGAAACCCACAGACGTCATCCGCTTTATAAGAAGACCATCAAAAAAACGGTAAAACACAAGGCGCATGATGAGAAGAATGAATGCCATCTGGGTGACAAGGTTAGAATTATAGAGTGCCGCCCCCTGTCCCTGCAAAAGCGGTGGCGGGTAGCCGAGATATTGTCAAGGGGAGAGGTGGCCGAGGTTCAACCCAGGGAGATAGACGAAACTAAGTCTCAGGATGTTACATCATGATTCAGACCAATACCAGACTCAAAGCAGCGGATAATACCGGCGCTCGCCAGATTATGTGCATCGGTATACCCGGTTACGGGCGCAAGAAATATGCTCGGGTAGGCGACATTATTACGGTTACCGTTAAGAAGGCTACCCCGGCGGGCGCCGTCAAGAAGGGTGAAGTGATCCGGGCAGTTATCGTCCGTTGCGCCCAGCAATACCGTCGTCCCGATGGCTCTTATATTCGCTTCGATGATAACGCCGCGGTGCTGCTCACCGATAAGAATAATCCCAAAGGCACCAGGATTTTCGGTCCCGTGGCGCGGGAACTGAGAGACAAGAATTTCACCAAGATAATATCCCTGGCACCCGAGGTCCTGTGAGGCAAGTGACGATGAAAATCAGAAAAAACGATACCGTAATCATTGTATCCGGGAAGGATAGAGGCAAAACGGGCAAGGTACGCCTTGCCTATCCAAAAGACAAACGGGTTCTGGTGGAAGGGGTGAACCTAATCAAAAGGCACACCAGAGCCAAAGCCCAGGTAAAACAGGCGGGCATAATAGAACGGGAATCACCAATTGGTGTATCCAATGTCATGCTGCTTTGCAGCCAGTGTAACCATCCGGCCCGGATAGGGTCTCGCTTCCTAGAAGACGGCAAAAAAGTACGGTTCTGTCACGCTTGCGGAGAGGTAATCGACTAGATGTCACGATTGAAGGAAAAATACCGCCAAGAGGTTATACCCGCTCTGATAGAACGGCAGGGGTATAAAAATGTAATGCAGGTGCCCCGCCTGGAGAAGATTGTGCTCAATATCGGCCTGGGAGAAGCCATTCGGGAGGCTAAGGCGCTGGAAGCCGGTGAGAGAGACCTGGCGGCTATCTCCGGGCAACACCCGGTAACCACAAAGGCTAAGAAATCTATCGCCGCCTTCAAGCTGAGAGAGGGTATGGTGATAGGGATGAAAGTAACCCTGCGCGGGAAGCGCATGTATAACTTTTTTGACAAGCTGGTGAATGTAGTCCTGCCACGCATACGTGAGTTTCAGGGGGTTTCAAGGAACTCCTTTGACATGCGGGGCAACTATACCCTGGGATTGAAGGAGCAAATCCCCTTCCCGGAAATAGACTATGACAAGATAGATAAAGCGCGGGGACTGGAGGTCTCCATTAACACCACCGCTAAAACGGATGAGGAGGGCAGAAACCTGCTGGAACTGCTGGGCATGCCCTTCACCAAGGATTGAGTGTAAATAAATGGCAAAGAAATCAATGGTTGTTAAATCCAAGCGCCCGCCCAAATATCCAGTGCAGCAGTATAACCGCTGCCAGGTATGTGGCCGCCCCCGGGCTTATATCCGTAAGTTCGGTCTGTGCCGGATTTGTTTCCGTCACCTGGCCCTAATGGGGCAGATACCCGGAGTAAAGAAATCAAGCTGGTAGGTAAAAATGACTATTACTGACCCAATAGCCGATATGCTAACCCGAATAAGGAATGGTACCATGGCCCGGCACGACTTTGTGCTGGTGCCGGCTTCAAAAATGAAGCTCGCTATTACCAAAATCCTCAAGGAAGAAGGCTTTATCACTGATTATGAGGTGGTCCAAGGAAAGCCGCACCGGGTAATCAAGATTTATCTGAAGTATGGAGAGAGAAATCAGCCAGTGGTGACCGGCATTGATCGGGTAAGCAAGCCCGGGCTGAGAGTATATACCCAGTATAACGAGATTCCCCGAGTCTACGGTGGACTGGGTGTGGCTATAGTGTCAACCCCGCAGGGGGTAATGACGGGTCATAAAGCCTGGCGGCGGAGAGTCGGGGGCGAACTGCTATGTTATGTCTGGTAAGCTAGGTATGTGGAGCGACCAATGTCAAGAATAGGCCGAATGCCAATAACCGTACCGGAGGGTGTTAACGTAGACATCAAGGACAATGATGTCACGGTAACCGGCCCGAAAGGGACGCTTAGCCGTAAGTTAAACCAGGATATGTCAATTACGCGAGACGGAGACACCCTGCTGGTGCAGCGGCCCAGCGATAACAAGCAACACCGCTCCATGCACGGGCTGACTCGAAGCCTGCTGGCCAACATGGTGGAGGGTGTGTCCAAGGGCTTTGAGAGGGAGCTGGAAATAGTCGGGGTGGGCTATCGCGCCGAGAAAAATGGCGACAACCTGACAATTCGCATCGGTTACTCCCACCTGGTAGATGTATCGCCTATCGCCGAGGGGATATCCTTAGCCGTTGAGGGAGCCAACCGGATTAAAGTTGCCGGCATTAGCAAGGAACTGGTCGGCGAAATGGCGGCTAAAATCAGGGCAATTCGGCCCCCGGATTCCTACAAAGGTAAAGGGATTAGATATGCCAGAGAGTATGTCCGCCTCAAACCGGGTAAGGCGGGTAAAGCCATCGGCAAGAAATAGGTAACTGGATACTATGAGTAAACTCACACCAAGAGAAGCCAGATATAGAAGACACGGCCGAGTGCGAGGTAAGATAAGCGGCACAAGCTCGCGACCGCGCTTGTGTGTTTTCCGCAGCTTGACCCATATCTATGCCCAGGTCACTGACGACTCAAATAGTCATACCTTAACCAGTGCTTCAACCCTTGAGCCGGAGATTAAAAGCCAGCTCAACGGCAAAGCTAAGTCGGCACAGGCTGAGGTTGTCGGCACCACGGTAGCCAAAAGAGCCCTGAGCCTGGGGGTAGAACAGGTTATCTTTGACCGCGGCGGATACAAATATCACGGCCGGGTTAAAGCTCTGGCTGATGCGGCTCGCCAGGCTGGATTAAAATTTTAATGGAACAGGTCACTAAATGAGAGAGATAATAAGCAAAATAGACCCCACTGACCTCGCTTTAAACGACAAACTGATCAACATAAATCGTGTAGCCAAGGTGGTAAAAGGCGGGAAACGCATGAGTTTCAGTGCCCTGGTGGTTACCGGTGACGGCGAGGGACATGTAGGCATTGGAGTGGGTAAAGCCAATGAAGTGCCATCGGCTATCAGCAAAGGCGGGGCAATTGCCCGGAAGAATCTGATAAAAGTGCCTCTTCAGGGTAATACCATCCCCCACCAGATACTAGCCAAATTTGGTGCCGCCAGGGTGCTAATGAAACCAGCCGCACCGAGTGTGGGAATCATTGCCGGTGGCAGCATCCGTGCCGTTATGGAAGCCGCCGGAATCAAGAATATTTTAACTAAATCGCTCGGGAGTGCCAACAAGATTAACACCGCCAAAGCCACCATACTCGGGCTTAGCCAGCTCAGGTACCCTAAAGAAGAGGTGGCTAAGCGAAAGGCAACGGTTGAGGTTAAGGGGGCAACCGCCGGTGAGTAAGCTGCACATCACCTTAGTTAAAAGTAGCATCGGCTATGCCGGGAACCAGAAAAAAACCCTCAAGGCTCTTGGCTTTCATAGACTGCACCAGACGGTAGTCCACAGTGACTCCGCCTCACTCAGGGGCATGATAAACAAGGTAAGACACCTGGTCAGGGTGGAGGAGGCAGCTAATGAGGCAGAATGACCTGTCCCCAGCCCCCGGCTCCCGCAAGGACCGCAAGCGGGTTGGGCGCGGAGATGGCAGCGGAGACGGCACCTATTCGGGGCGCGGCTGCAAAGGCCAGAAGTCGCGGGCTGGTTTTAAAATGAGGCCCGGCTTTGAAGGTGGGCAATTACCTATAATTAAACGTTTGCCACGTAAACGGGGCTTTACCAATTTTTTCCGCATTGAATACAATGTGGTCAATCTCGGCAGCCTTAATATCTTCGAGTCCGGGAGTGAAGTATCGCCGGAAAAAATGGTAGCCGCCAGGCTGATAAAATCCCTGCGCCATCCCATCAAGGTTCTGGCCGAAGGTGACCTCCAGCATCCACTCTCGGTGAAAGCAAACAAGTTCTCAGCGGCGGCTAAAGCCAAGATTGAAGCCGCCGGCGGTCAAGCGGAGGAGGTTGGGTATGCGGCCAAGAGCAGCTAGACCGCGATTGCTCCAGGCAATGATTGACGCCTTCAGTCTACCGGACTTGAGGCGTCGGATTCTTATCACCCTGGGCATTCTGGTAGCCTTCCGCTTCGTCGCCCATGTACCGTTGCCCGGCGTAGACCTCGACGCTCTGGACCAGCTATTTGGCCGTAACCAGCTACTGGGTATGCTGGACCTGTTCAGCGGTGGTGCCATGAGACGACTCAGCGTAGCCGCCATGGGCGTATATCCCTATATAACCTCCTCAATCATCATGCAGTTGATGGTGCCGGTGATACCGCGGCTGCAAGCCCTTTCCCAGGAAGGGGAGTCTGGCCGGCATAAAATTAATTTGATTACCCACTGGTTGACCATCCCCATGGCGGGACTACAGGGCTACGGTCAGCTGGTTTACCTCCAGCGTGAAGGAGTTCTCGGCAGCGCCGCGGTGCTTCCAATGGCTACCATGGTCTTCTCCATGGTAGCGGGGACGCTGTTTCTGGTCTGGTTAGGGGAACTTATAACGGAGTACGGGATTGGGAACGGTATTTCGATAATAATCTTTGGCGGTATCGTATCCGGGTTACCGGATATGGTTGGCCGTGGTATGCTGACGGGGGGCACTAATTTTGTGGGACTGGCTGGCTATCTCATTATTGCCCTGGCCACCATAGGCGCCATCGTCATTTTCACCGAGGCGCACCGGCGCATACCGGTTCATTATGCCCGCAGCGTTTTTCGCGGCGGAAAAATGTATAAGCAATCGGGTGCCACCCATATCCCTCTGCGGGTAAATACCGCCGGGATGATACCACTGATTTTTGCCATGTCCCTGACCATTTTCCCGGGCATAGTGGCCAGCTATTTTATCTCCGCCAATCCGGCGGAGCCTAACTTCGCCAACACCATAGTGACTTGGTTTAATCCTGGCGCAGGGCTGCCCCTGGGCCTTTTCTACTGGGGACTGTATTTCGTGCTGGTTATCGGTTTCGCCTTCTTCTATACGCTGGTAATCTTTCAGCAGCAGGATTTACCGGGCACTCTCCAAAGACAGGGAGGGTTCGTTCCCGGAATTCGCCCGGGGAAGCAAACCACCAGCTATCTTAACCATGTTATCAACCGTATTACCTGGGCTGGCGCCATATTCCTGGCTTTGGTGGCTATAATGCCCTTTATCAGCCGGGAGGTTACCACCGTTGACCTCCAGCTATCCAGCTTTGGTATGCTTATCGTGGTGGGCGTCGTTCTGGATACGATGAAACAGCTAGAAGCGCAGCTGGTAATGAGACGCTACGAAGGTTTTATAAAGTAAGGGGTAAAAGTGTATATCGTCTTTCTGGGTGCTCCAGGAGCAGGCAAAGGCACACAGGCTGTTGTGGTAGCTCAGGAGCTGAAATTGGCCCATATTGCCACTGGCGATCTGTTCCGACAGGCTCAAGCGGAGGGAACCGAACTGGGACTGCAGGCAAAGTCTTATATGGAAAAGGGCATGCTGGTACCGGACGAGATAACCATAAAGATGGTTCTGGAGCGCTTGTCCGCCCCGGATTATGGCAACGGGGTGATTCTGGATGGCTTTCCCCGGAATCTAGACCAGGCCAAGGCGCTGGACAAAGCCTTTCTGGAGCAGGGTAAAACGATTAACAAGGTCGTATATATCAAGGTAGATGAAGGGGAACTGCTTGACCGTCTGAGCGGGCGCTGGATTTGCCGCAACTGCCAGACACCGTATCATGCCACGGTAAATCCCCCCAAAGTAGAGGGGAAATGTGACCGGTGCGGCGGCGAGCTCTACCAGCGGCCGGATGATACCGCGGAAACGGTGAAAGAGCGATTGAAGGTCTATTTCTCCCAGACCGCGCCCCTTATTGATTACTATACCCGGGGTGGTAAACTTTGGGAGGTGGACGGAAAAGGGGAGCTAGCCGACGTCGCCAAGAGGATAGTGGCCGCCATCAAGGAGGACAACGCGTAGTCTGGTGGGCATAATCATTAAGTCGGAGCGGGAGATAACCGCTATGCGGCAGGCAGGGAGAGTGGTGGCCGAAATACTGGAGGTACTTAAATCACAGGTGAAGCCGGGAATTAAGACCAGGGAACTGGATATTATGGCAGCCAGCGAGCTGCAAAGACTGGGGGCCAAATCCTCGTTTAAAGGATACCGGGGGTATCCCGCCAATCTCTGCGTATCAATTAATGACGAGATAGTGCACGGGATTCCGGGAGAGCGGGTCCTGGCGAAAGGCGATATTGTATCGCTTGACCTGGGCGCTATCATTGGCGGATTTCAGGGTGACGCCGCCACGACGGTTGGAGTGGGTGAGATCGGCCCCGAGGCGAAGGAGCTGCTAGCCGCCACCGAGGGCGCGCTGAAGGCTGGCATCAATGCCGCTAATGCCAAAGCCAGACTGGGCGATATTTCAGCCGCCATCCAGCAATATGCTGAGTCAAGGGGTTATGCCATAGTCCGCGAGTATACCGGGCACGGCATCGGGCGAGAAATGCACGAAGAACCCCAGATACCCAACTTTGGCCCCGCGGGAACCGGCCCGGTACTGAAGAAGGGTATGACCATGGCACTGGAACCGATGCTCAATATTGGAGACTGGCGAACCCGGGTTGGCGACGACCAGTGGACGGTATCGACGGCTGATGGCAGTCTTTCCGCCCATTTTGAGCATACTATCGCCATTACCGATGGCGGAGCCGAAGTGCTTACTATCACCTGAGAAGGGGTATATGCCAAAGAAAGAAGCAATAGAGGTTGAGGGAACCGTTGTGGAACCGCTACCTAACGCTATGTTTCGAGTGGAGTTGCCTAACGGGCACATAGTACTGGCTCATATTTCGGGTAAAATAAGAATGCATTACATAAAAATCCTGCCCGGTGACAGGGTGCTGATAGAACTGTCTCCATATGATCTTAACCGGGGTAGAATTACCTACCGGTTTAAATAGAGAGGTTAGCGATGAAAGTCCGAGCTTCGGTCAAACCCAGATGCGAAAAGTGTAAAGTGGTAAAGCGGCAGGGGGTAATAAGGATAATCTGCATCAACCCCAAGCACAAGCAGAGACAGGGCTAATCATATGCCTGAACAAGGAGGTAGCATATGCCACGTATAGCCGGGGTTGATATACCCAGAAATAAGCATGTTTGGGTTTCATTACAGTATATATACGGCATAGGCTCGACTACGAGCCTGAAGATTCTGTCCGAACTCGGTATCAGCCCGGACACCAAGGTAAATGACCTTACCGAGGATGAAGTAAATAAACTGCGTGAAGTGATTGACAAGGAATACCGCGTCGAGGGCGACCTCAGGAAAGAGGTTGACCTTAACATCAAGCGCCTCATTGAAATTGGCAGCTATCGTGGTCTGCGGCATCGCCGCGGATTGCCACTACACGGACAGCGAACTCGAACTAATGCTCGAGCCAAGCGCGGGCCACGCAAGACAGTAGCCGGCCGAGGGCAGAGGCGCGGCGCCACCAAGAAGTAAGTAAGCTAACAGAACTAAACAGGAGGCTGGAATGCCACAAAAGAAACGAGCCAAAGGCAAACGACGGGAACGTAAGTCTATCCCGGTGGGAAGGGCTTATATTCAGTCAACCTTTAACAATACCGTGGTAACTCTCACCGACCCTCAGGGAAATGTTATCTCCTGGGGAAGTTCGGGTACGGCCGGATTCAAGGGCTCGCGGAAGGGTACTCCCTATGCGGCGCAATTAGCCGCCACCGATGCGGCTAGAAAAGCCAAGGAACACGGGCTGCGCCAGGTAGAAATCTATGTTAAGGGTCCAGGCAGCGGGCGTGAAGCGGCCATCCGCGCTCTCCAGAGCGCCGGGCTTTATATCACCGGCATACGGGAGGTGACGCCCATCCCGCACAACGGCTGCCGGCCGCCCAAGAGAAGACGGGTATAAGGATAAAGAAATGGGAAGATATACCGCAGCAGTATGCAGATTATGCCGTCGTAGCGGCGAGAAGTTGATGATCAAGGGCGACAGGTGCTTCACGCCAAAATGTGCCGTGGAGAAACGGCCTAAGCCACCGGGGCAGCAGATAAGCCGAAGACGGCGGCGAATTTCCGACCGCGGCCTGCAACTTCGGGAAAAGCAAAAGGCCCGCTGGAGCTACGGAG
>JAHJRU010000247.1 GCA_018830745.1 Chloroflexota bacterium | reverse complement strand
TATCCTTGTCACCGCGCCCGCTCAGGTTGACCACCATAACCTGGTCTTCACTGAGGGAACCAGCCAGCCTGGCGGCATAAAAGATGGCGTGAGCCGGTTCCAGAGCGGGGGTGATGCCCTCGGTGCGACACAACAGCTTGAAGCCCTCCAGCGCCTCGACATCGCTTACGGCGACATAGGTAGCTCGCCCGGTGTCCTTGAGGTAGCTGTGTTCCGGCCCCACGCCGGGGTAGTCCAGCCCGGCGGAGATGCTGTGCGTCGGCAGTATCTGCCCATTACTATCCTGGAGGAGGTAGGACTTGGCGCCGTGGAGCACGCCTACTTCACCTTCGACCAGAGAGGCGGCATGCTGGCCGGTATCCAGCCCTCTGCCGGCGGCTTCTACTCCGATTAGCTTAACCGCGCTGTCGTTCACAAAGGAATGAAATATGCCGATGGCATTGCTACCGCCGCCGACACAGGCGATGATATAGTCGGGCAGGCGCCCCTCCTGCTCCATAATCTGCTGACTGGTCTCCTTTCCAATCACCGATTGGAAATGGCGCACCATAACTGGATAGGGATGGGGCCCGACGGCTGAGCCCAGGAGGTAATAGCTGTCCTCGGGGTTGGTTACCCAGTCCCTCATAGCCTCGTTGATGGCATCCTTGAGAGTCTGACTGCCCTGGGAGACGGCTACCACCTCAGCCCCCATTAGCTTCATGCGGTAGACGTTGAGTGCCTGGCGGCGCACATCTTCCACGCCCATGTAGATGATGCAGTTCAGTCCCAGCATGGCGCAGGCGGCGGCGGTAGCCACACCATGCTGTCCCGCTCCCGTCTCAGCGACGATACGGTGCTTGCCCATGCGCCGGGCAAGGAGCCCCTGCCCCAGGGCGTTGTTGATTTTGTGCGCCCCGGTGTGAGCCAGGTCTTCCCGCTTGAGATAAATGCGGGCACCACCGCAGTTCCGGCTCAGGTTCCGGGCCAGGTAAAGCGGCGTGGGCCTGCCGGCGTAATGACGCAATAGTGAGTTTAGTTCAGCCCAGAAAGCCGTGTCAGCCGCTGCCTCCTGGTAGGCGGCGGTCAGTTCACTCAGAGCTGGTACCAGGGTCTCCGGGACAAAGCGCCCCCCGTAGTCGCCGAAGTATCCCCTTTCATCAGGCAGCAAAGTGTACCTCCCGGTAGAGTTACCTTATTTATGGTAGGGGTGGCTGCGCTCTAATGTCAAGTGGATTTTCCGAGCTATAGTATTTCTGATACAATAGACGCAACATGCCTGATATGGGTTTCGTTGTACAGGTTGCCGGCACTTTCATCGTTATAGTTATTGTCCTGTTCCTGGTGGTCAGGTTCATTATAAAATGAGGGGGTAGAGCAGCCTGATTTTGATTCCGCCTATGTATTGCGGCTAATCAGCGGGACATATTCCTCCACCGCTTGACAAAAAGTTAGATTTGCTTCTATACTGAAATAACATCTTAAAAATTGAAAAGCAAAGGCTGAGAACGAGAGTAGTATGCCTCCAGCGAAGCTCAGAGAGCCGGGTAAGGTGTGAGCCGGCGCCGGCGCAGAGGTTGAATGGACTCGGGAGTTGCAAACCGAAAGGGGTTACCCCGAGTAGGCTTTGACGGAGAGGGCACCGTTAACAGAGCCCAGGGTATCGCTTCAGTATGATGGAGCCGTACCTGAAAAGAGATGATTGTGCCGGGTGGTCGGCAATTAATTAGGGTGGTACCGCGGAGGTTTAACCTCTCGCCCCTATGGGTGAGGGGTTTTTTTATTTATATTTTGAGGTAGAGCGCCGATGTATTACCCTACATTAGAAGAAGTAAAACAATTTAAAGGGCAGGGCAACCTGGTGCCGGTTTACCGCGAAATCGTGGCTGACCTGGAAACGCCGGTGTCCGCCTTCCTGAAGATTAATCGTGGCGGCTGTTCTTTCCTGCTGGAAAGCGTGGAGGGTGGCCAGAGGCTGGCTCGTTACAGCTTTATCGGCACCGACCCGTACCGTGTGCTGACCACCAGGGGAGAAGATAAGACCGACCCGCTGCCCCTTATCGAGGAGGAGTTAAATAAATACCAGGTAGTGCAGGTAGCCGACCTGCCGCGCTTCTGTGGCGGCGCCGTGGGCTATCTGGCTTACGAGACAGTGACCCGCTTCGAGGAGCTGCCCTCTCCGGAAAGCGACTCCCTGAACTTGCCGGAATCGATGTTTATGCTGGTGGACAGTATGCTGGTCTTCGACCATGTCATGCACAAGATTAAGGTCTTGAGCCATGTTCACCTTGATGGGGATATAGACGCTGCTTATCAGCAGGCGGTTGACAGGATTGAGAGCCTGATTGACAGGCTGAACCAGCCCCTCCAGCCGGTGCCACGCGCTCAGGCAGACACTTCAGCCAACGGCGGCAGACTATCTTCCAACTTGACAAAGGAGCAGTTTGAAGCCGGGGTACTCAAGATAAAGCAGTACATCACCGAGGGTGAAGCTATCCAGGTGGTGCTGTCCCAGCGCCTGGCGCAGCCAACCAGTGTAGCTCCGTTTGAAATCTACCGCGCGCTGCGCACCATCAACCCCTCGCCGTATATGTTCTTCCTCGATTTCGGTGACTTCCACATTGTCGGCGCCTCCCCTGAGATTCTGGTCAGGGTAGAGGACGGTCTGGTGATGACCCGGCCCCTGGCGGGCACCAGGCCGCGGGGGAAGACGGCTGAAGATGACATGAGGCTGGAGCAGGACCTACGCAATGATGAAAAGGAGCGGGCGGAGCACATTATGCTGGTGGACCTGGGGCGTAACGATATCGGGCGGGTGAGCCAGCCCGGCACGGTGGAAGTCAGCGACCTCATGGACGTGGAGCGTTACTCTCACGTTATGCACCTGGTGACCCATGTGCAGGGTAAATTGCGCCCAGACCTGACTGCCTTTGATGCCCTGCGCGCCTGTTTTCCGGCGGGCACGGTGTCCGGTGCACCCAAAATCCGCGCTATGGAGATAATCGCTGAGCTGGAGCCGGAGAAAAGGGGACCCTACTCCGGGGCAGCCGGCTACTTCTCTTTCTCAGGGAACATGGATATGGCCATATCCATCAGGACCATGGTTATGAATAAAGGCGTTGCCTATGTGCAGGCCGGATGCGGGGTTGTCTATGATAGTGTGCCGGAGCGCGAGCACGAGGAAAGTATGAATAAGGCCATGGCGCTGCTCAAGGCTATCAGCCAGGCGGAGGGTTCGGACCTGCTGATGAGGAGGAGTCATGCTGCTACTGATTGATAACTATGATAGCTTTACTTATAACCTCTTCCAGTACCTGAGCGAGTTGGGGGAAGAAGTGGAGGTGGTGCGCAACGATAAGACCACCCTGGAGGAGATTGAAAAAATGCAGCCGGAGCGGATAATCATTTCGCCGGGACCTTCAACACCGCTGCAGGCTGGTATCTCCAACGACGTCATCCGGCATTTTGGCTCACGTTTGCCCCTGCTCGGCGTGTGCCTGGGGCACCAGTGTATCGGCTATAGCTACGGCGGTGACTTCGGGCAGGCGAAGCAAATCATGCACGGCAAGTCATCGCTAATACATCATAGCGGTCAGGGGGTATTTGCCGGGTTGCCCAACCCCTTCTCCGCCATCCGCTACCACTCACTGATGGTGCGACGGGAGGGACTGCCGGACTGCCTGGAGGTAACCGCCTGGACGAATGACGGCACCATTATGGGGCTGCGGCATCGCCAGTACCCGGTGGAGGGCGTCCAGTTCCACCCCGAGTCGTTTATGACCGAAGTGGGGAAGGATGTATTGCGGAATTTTCTCCAACTGTCTCATACTGCGAGTGACAGCTAGGAGGTGAAGAAATGACACTGACGGATTGGATTCAAGCAATTTCAATGGTGATTCTTGTTGTAGTTACTAGTATTTATGTGTGGCGTACTCATGCCATAAGCAAAGCTACCAAAGAGCAGGCGGATGCAACAAAAGAGCAGTTCCTTGGTGAAGCGCGACCTTACCTTCTGCTGAGACTAAAAGACAGTGCTGTTCAGTGGAATAATATCGAACCCGATAAACATTACCCCAAGGAATTTCAGATAATAATACATAACGCAGGTAAGGGGCCTGCAATCAGGCTATATGCGGCTCAGTGGCACCAGTATAAAAGCCATTTTGTTAGTGAGAATAAGGGTTACCTACTTTCGGGTAAAGAGTGGGGAACCACTATAGGCAGATTTACCAAATTGATAGATGAAAAAGAGGGG
>JAHJRU010000246.1 GCA_018830745.1 Chloroflexota bacterium | reverse complement strand
GGGAAGCATACCGCTGCGCCAGGGTTATCATGGCATTAAGGGAGAGCTTAGCCGCCTGATAGAAATTATACCTGTCCAGGCCGTCGGTCTCACCGACATCCAGCTCAGCCTCCGCTTCCTCTACTTCGGCCAGAATGCCATTCAATCCCTTGTTTAATACTTTAAAGAAATCGGGGGAAATCATGTGGCCGGCACCGTGCGGTGTCATTTCACTCCACAGACCGCACTTGGCCATAACTCGCGCATCCACCTTGAGTGACTGCCCGATGATGTCACAGGTTATCTTGAACTGGTTTGAATTCCGCCAATAGTCCAGCGCCTTATTTACCCACTCTCTGACTTCCGGGGTTACTTTGGCTTTACCTCTCTCAAGGTAAAACTCGTCCGTTCTCTCCATCCAGGCACAGCCCTCTTCGGGATACAGATTAGCCCCATACGGGTACTTGGTGAGGGTGCCAATAATGGGGTTGTCATCAATGAAGATGTCCCTCTCCGAGCATAATCGGTGGAACACCTTTGCCCGACGGACTATGTTGGGGTCGGTCCCATTATTTTGATATACATCCAGTAGAATCTCAACCCTTTTCGTATCAACCTGCGGCGCAAACGAGAGCAACTGTTCTTTCAGTTTTTTCACTCTCGGTGAAAGCATATCTTCCCTTCTCACGGTTGTGGTAGCCATTTTACCCCCCTTTTCTGACCACTACTTTTTGTGGCGGTGTCATCCGCTAACTATTATGATAGCACATTTTATACCTAACCAGCACTCCTACCGTGCCAAAGCGTGGGGTGCCGGAATCCCTGCTCTACTTGTTTCTGGATTAATTCTGGCGTATATCTGGTGCCTATCATTTCAAAATTCCTCCCACAGGCAAAGTTCCCTAATACCCCCGGTCTTTATCGAATAGATTGCGGGGTTGCTCACCATTCAGGAAACGCTTGAGATTCTCGCAGAAAAGCTGGGTTATGGCAACATTATATCCTTCTACGTAGCCGGCAATGTGCGGTGAGATAATTACATTGGGAAGCCGCCATAACTCACTATCAGGAGGTAAGGGCTCGGTTTCAAAAACGTCCAGAGCAGCCCCGGCAATCCACCCCTCTTTGAGCGCCCGAATCAATATATCCTGGTCAATAACTGGCCCGCGCGCGATATTGACGATATGCGCTGTGGGCTTCATGGCTTTTAGGGCCGCCTCCCCTATAAGTTTTCTGGTATCCGGGGTCAGCGGCACCGCCAGTATTACGAAGTCACACTCCGGGAGCATCTGGAGAAGCCCGTCTAAGGAAAAAAGCCCAGCTAATTCAGTCCCCTGCTGCTCTCCCCTTACTGACCGCCTCATCCCCAGCACCCTCATTCCGAAAGCCCGGGACAATCTGGCTATCCCACCCCCTATCTTGCCCAGTCCAACAATGCCAACCGTCTTACCCCTCAGCTCCGCCGTAACATAATGATCCCAATAACCCGCCTTCTGACTGGACAAGAACCGGGGGACCTGCTTGGTCAGCATGAGCATAAGACAGAGAGCAAACTCCGCCACAGCGACGGCGTTGGTGCCGCTGGCGTTGCTCAGCATGACGTCGCTTTGCAGTAGTCCAGTATCACCAGCCAACAGGTCAAGTCCCGCCCCCACCCCCTGCACCCATTTCAAACGAGGTGCCCGCAACAGAAGATTACGGGGCAGGCGCCAGCCGAGTATGACCTCCACATGCTCCAGCATGCGGTCGAGCGTCTCACTTGCCTCTTCCGGGGTAATTTCACGCTGCCCCATAGTACGCCCCCAGGGGATAACCTCGGTGGCTACTATACCCCGCTCAACCCGCACTTCCTCCGCGGCATATATCACCTCTACACTGGGGTCAACAGCGGTGACCTTGTCTATATCCGACTCCGCCAGCGGTGCGGTTATTAAAACATGAACTTTATCCATCATACTGCTATGCAATAAAACTTTAAGCTACCAGCTTCGAACTGTCAAATCCCAATCCCCTGGAAAGCTTGACAAAAAGCAGGTATTGGGCAACAATGATGCCACTTAAACAGGCTCAACACGGGTTATTTACAAACTTGGAAGGTGAGATATGTTCAATGACCTGAGAGAATTTATCGCCAAGGCAGAGGAGTCGGGAGACTGCAGAGTAATTGAAGGAGCCGACTGGGATTTAGAGATAGGCGCCATCAGTGACCTGCTGTCACTGGAGAAGAACTCACCCCTCCTGGTATTTGACAAGATTAAGGGCTATGAAGCCGGATACCGGGTAGCCAGCAACCTGTTCTCCACGCAAAGGCGGACGGCGTTAGGCTTAGGTCTGCCGCCGGAAGCCAGCGGTATAGAGCTGGTCCGTGCATTGCGGGATAAGACTAAGGCGGGAATCAAGCCGCTGCCTCCGGTGGAGGTCGAGACCGGGCCGGTGAAGGAGAACATCATCTCCGGCGATGACGTTGATGTTTTCAAGTTTCCATCTCCGAAGTGGCATGAACTTGACGGGGGAAGATACATCGGCACCGGCAGCATGGGCATAATGAGGGACCCGGACGAAGGCTGGGTAAATATCGGCGTATACCGCACCCAGATACACGATAAATCCACTGTCACCATGAGCATGATACCGCCGCATCACGCTGAAATGATACGCAAAAAATACTGGGACAAGGGTCAGAGTTGCCCGGTGGCAATTAGCCTTGGTCAGGACCCGATGTTGTGGGCTACGGCGCATTGGGAGGGTATACCCTGGGGTTTATCCGAATACGATTTTGCCGGTGGCTTCCGGGGTGAGCCGGTACAGGTTACACGGGGGGTGTCCACTGACCTGCCCATCCCAGCCACGGCTGAGATTGTCCTGGAGGGCGAGATTATGCCCCCCGAGGTAGAGACGAGGGAGGAGGGTCCTTTCGGTGAATGGCCCGGATACTACGCTGCCGGCATACGGTCAATGCCCGCCATAAGAATAAAATCTATCCTCCATAGAAATAACCCCATAATCCAGGGGAATCCGCCTTCCCGCCTACCTTCGGTGTGGTCACTGGGCCGGCACATTCAGAAAGCGGTCGGTTTATGGAATGACCTGGACCGGCAGATTCCCGGCATAAAGGGGGTCTGGATGATAGAGGAGGCTTCGGTGCATGCTATTCCCGTCATCTCGCTCCGACAGAGTTACCCCGGACACGCCAAACAGGTGGGGCTGCTCGCCGCCGGAAACCCGTCTATGAATTACATGTGCCGTCTGGTAATCGTGGTTGATGAGGACATAGACCCTTCCAACACCTCTGAAGTGCTCTGGGCGCTGGGCACCAGAACCGACCCGGCAACCACCATTGATATTATCCACGGTTGCCTTGGTGGAGCGGCTGACCCGATGCTCTCTCCGGAGAAGAAAAAGCTCTTTGACTACGAAATGTCACGGG
>JAHJRU010000245.1 GCA_018830745.1 Chloroflexota bacterium | reverse complement strand
CCTGACGCCCGCGCTCTTCCTCGATAGACCGTGGACTATCATAACCAGCATGTTTATTCACGCCGGTCTGTGGCATGTCATGGCTAATATGTTCACCCTCTTCTTCTTTGGCCAGAATATAATCAGCCTGGTCGGTGAGAACAGGTTCTTCGCCGTCTACTTCGGCGGGGGGATACTGGGAGGCATCCTCTACGTTCTTTTAGCCTCACCTTTCTCCGTAGCTGTGGGTGCTTCGGGAGCCGTTTTTGCCGTTGGCGGCGCACTGGCGATGCTGCGCCCCAGAACAAGGGTCATCATCTTCCCCATCCCCGCCCCGATTCCCCTGTGGGCAGCCATTGCCGGCGGCTTCCTGATACTCTCTTTTTTCCCCGGGATAGCCTGGCAGGCGCACCTTGGCGGTATGATAGCGGGACTCATAGCCGGTTACATCTTCAGGCGTAGAGAGCGGTATTACTAGGAGACAATTCCAGCTCTACTGATTATCCGCCTTGATTACCTCGTGACTGTCCGCTTTACCCAGTCCCTGGCGGAGATAATTACGAGCCAATTCCGCATAGTCGCCCGGGCTTTGCTCCACCCACCACAGGGACTGGCCCTCGAGTTCCTTTTTAACCCGGGCCGGTATACCGGCAGCTAAGTGCCGGGAGGGTATGTGTGTGCCGCTAGTCACCACGCTGCCAGCCGCCACCATAGCCTGTTCTCCCACCACCGCATCGTCCAGAATCACCGACTTAATCCCGATTACCGCTCCCCGCTTCACGGTGCAGCTATGGAGAACCGCCGCGTGCCCGATTGTCACATCTTCCTCAATAACGGTTTGCTTACCGGTATCAGCGTGGACCACAGCATTGTCCTGGATACTGCTGCCACTGCCCACGGTTATCTTGCCCAGGTCACCCCTGACCTGAGCACCAAACCAGATACTGGCGTTATCCGCCACCTCCACGTCACCAATGATGGTGGCATTTGGCGCCACAAAAGCCTTATCAGAAATCTTCGGTTTCTTGCCATTGTATTCAATAATCATCTCACCCCATAGTCTATACCAGGTCGTGATGGTCAATCAAGCAACCCCGCTGCACCAGCAGAGCCCGGCACTTGACGGTCATCGGACAGAGCAGTAATATTGAACCATCCTTTAATAGAAAGGGGCATACTGTCGGAGGCAGGCTATTATGAGAGCATCTTTCCGCTTGGGCCGCCTATTTGGGATTGAGATTGGCATCCACTATACCTGGATACTGGCCTTTGCCCTCATCTCCTGGTCGCTAGCTCAAAGACTATTCCCTCAGGTTTACCCGGGATGGAGTACAGGAACCTACTGGATAACAGGCATTCTCGCCGCCCTGCTGCTCTTTGTCTCCGTCCTGCTGCATGAGATGGCGCATTCTCTGGTGGCCAAAGCCCGGGGCTTGCCGGTGGGAAGCATCACCCTCTTCATCTTCGGCGGAGTAAGCAACCTGGAGGAGGAAGCCAAAAAACCATCGATAGAGTTCGCCATGTCCATAGTGGGACCGCTCACCAGCCTGGTTCTGGCGGTTATTTTCTGGGGATTGAAGCAGTTGATAGAGATGCCTGCCAGCCCCGCCGCAGCGCTGCTAAGTTACCTGTGGACGATTAACGCCCTGCTGGCTGCCTTCAACCTTATACCCGGCTTCCCACTGGACGGCGGCCGCGTGCTGCGCGCTATTATCTGGGGTACCACCGGGAATTTTGTCAGAGCAACAAACATTGCTGCTATGATAGGTCGGTTCTTCGGCTGGACACTGATTGCCCTCGGCTTATTTCTGGTGTGGCAAGGTGATTTCCTCGGAGGGCTGTGGATTGCCTTCATCGGCTGGTTCCTGAGCACCGCCGCCGACGCCAGCCGCCGGGATATGACGCTACGAGAAGGTTTACGCGGCGTACCGGTCAGCGCTCTCATGGATACCAGTACCGAAACCGTCACCCCTCAGGCATCAGTAGAGGAAGTAGTCTACAACATCTTCCTGCAGGGTCGACGCCACGCCGTACCCGTCTATCAGGATGACCGTCTGGTCGGCATTATCACTCTGACTGACGTCAAAGAATCGCCCCGGCATAAATGGAATCAGACCACGGTAGCGGAAATCATGACACGCCAGCCTCTTTACACCGTGGCTCCGGAAGATGACCTCAGCTCAGCCATGAAGCTTATCGCCCAGCACGATATCAACCAGGTCCCGGTGCTCCACCAGGGTCGCTTGGTCGGGCTACTCAAGCGGGCTGACATCATACGCCATCTGCAACTGAGCCAGGAACTGGGTATGAGGCCAGGTCAGGATAGGAGGTAGCCACCAACCTGTTAAGATGGTATGATGGCATAAAGGAAAGGGAAATGATAAAAAATAGAGTCGCCATATTCATTGACGGAAGTAATCTATATCACGCACTGAAGAGTAATTTCAAACGCACCGACCTCAACTTCACCCAATTCACCAACATGCTTTGCGGCTCAAGGGACCTGTTCCGGATATATTATTACAACGTGCTTCAGGACCAGATGCAAAGACCTGAAGGCTACCGGGAGCAACAGGAGTTCCTTGACATCCTGCACAAGACGCCCTATCTGGAGGTTCGCCTGGGCGGCATGAAAACAGCCCAGGGTGTAGCAGTGGAAAAGGGAATAGACGTGATGATAGCCACCGACCTGCTGTATTTTGCCTGGCACGACTTCTACGATGTGGCCGTAGTGGTTAGCGGAGATGCCGATTTCGCCTATGCGCTGCAAGCAGTGAAGAACATGGGTAAACACATTGAGGTAGCCTATTTTGAGAGCGGCGTATCCAAAGACCTCCTGGAAGTAGCCGATAACCGCCACACTCTGGACCGCCATTTTCTCAAGGGCATGTGGGCCGGTAAGCACCGCACCCGAAACAGAAGAAGCGGTGGCGGAAGTAAACCCGAACAGGACTTAACCGCTAATCATCATTAAAAATGAATGCCTCATCAATGGTAGCCTGTAGAGCATTGCGCCACATGGTGAGCCAGCCTTAGAGACGGGTGCTATTCCCCCTGTTCCAGAAAGATGATGGTCTCCCGCCTCACTCCAACCATCTCGCCAGTTTTTCATGCGTCAAGCCTGCCTGGCCCGGTATTCCTTGATTCTCGTTCTCATAGCAACTTCCCAGTTATCTACGGTATGTTATCTATTTCTAACGTTATATATCTAACATGCCGCCCCTTTTGAATTTTTCAATACCATGGACCTCTTGATACAGTCATATTTTGCCTGCTGGTAGAAAATCCGACTACTGCATGGGGAATAACCCGCAAATATTAGTGCAAGAAAATGCCCACCCAAGATGGTGGATAGCCTGCTAGCTGCGCAGCGGCTCTGAGGGTAAGCTAATAGTGCAAAGACAGCACAGACCTACTGTTTGGCTGTCCCCACAGCACCAGTGTGCCCAGGGACGTGTCCGCCAGCACTAGCTGGGCACACTGGATTGTTAACTTGTGGGAGGAACCGGCAACACAACCGAGCGCAAGAACGGAAGAGGAAGTTAGACCAGAGTCAAATACAGCTAAAAACAAAAAAGGAGGCTGATAGATGAAAGGATTGAAACAACGCTCGCGCCACTTTCAAATGGGGTTTACACTGATTGAGCTGCTGGTGGTGGTGGCTATCCTGGGCGTGCTGGCGGCGGTAGCTATCCCCAACGTGGGTAAATTTATGGGCACCGGGAAGGCACAGGCGGCCGATACCGAACTGCATAACGTGCAGACGGCGGTAATGGCAGCTATGGCTGATACCAGCTCAGGCAATATAACTGGTGGCGCTTTTACTGCATCCACTGACCTAACCATAAGCGGAAACACCAGCGTCGGCGATTTCATCGTTGGCTACGCAGCCGGTGGAGCGGTTAACGGCACCTATACTGTCGGTACCGACGGGACAGTTACCCAGGTTACTTATCCCTAAGCCATAAACCGAGATTTACTAAGGTAAAACCATCTACCAGCGCCTGCTAAGGTAAAATAAGGAGACACACAGGGCATTGGCTCCGTCGAGTGCTTTGACGGCGGGCAGTGCCCTTTTTTTGCTCCGCCAGACTTTTTGCGCACCAGCTGGAACCATCCCAATCTTTCACGAAACCGGAGGGCACCTGGCTAAGGTATACGCCTCAATTCAAATACCACCGGATTTGCCGGGTCGGGACAGGCAACGGTAGTCTTGTCCGGATCGCTCTCCCACGGAAACGAGCCGCCAAACTGCAGCACAGTGTAAAAGGGGAATAGAGAATAAAACGCCCAGGAGCATACCCCCGACGGAAGCGTTTCCCCGATGACAAACTCATCCCCAACTTTGTGCCCGGCTTCGCAAGTCCCCTCCTGAGATATAACCCTGGCTATCACCTCGGCCATTTTACCCTCCGTTACTGTTTTTCCTGCCCTGACATTAGGTTTCCCCAGTATATGCAGCTAAAAACAAAAAGTCCAGCGCCAGCCGGGATAAATGGATGGGAGAATCGACATGCGGTTTGACTTCGCCAGTTAAAAATAGCTAAAATGTTAAAAAAATAGAATAATGGGCATTTAGGCTCGAAAATCAGAAGTGGCTTTCGATTTCGCGGAGGTTACCCATGACCATCAAAGATAAGCTAGCCGAGATTGTAGGCCGGGATAACGTCCTCGATTCCCCCAACATAATGGAGACCTATGGGGGTGATTTCGGACTGGAGAAACCGGGGGAATTCGCCTGTGTGGCACGTCCCAGGGATGTGCGGGAGACCCAGAAGATTATCCAGCTAGCTAATGAGTCCGGGTTCGCCATCGTTCCCCGGAGCTCCGGCATTCACTTTAATGGAGACACCATCCCCAGAACAGGTGGGGTGGTGCTCGACCTGTCGCGGATGAACCACATCACCGAGATAGATGAGGAAAGACGGGTAGCCCACGTAGAGATTGGCGTAAACTGGGAGCAGCTACAGACGGCACTGGAAGCCAGAGGATACCGGGCTATGATTCCATTATTGCCCCACCCCTCGCGGTCAGTAATCACCGACTGGCTGAAGAGGGAGCTACCCGTAGTACAGATGCACGAATACGCCGACCCGCTGCTAAGCTTGCAGGTAATATGGGGTAACGGCGAAGAGTTCGTCACCGGTTCGGCCAGCATAAACACTTTCCGTGACCCCGAACACCCGGAATGCGTGGCTGACGGTGTAATTCCCGATGGCCCCGGCCCGATAAACTTTGACGAGTTTCTTTATGGCTCACAGGGAACCATGGGGATAGTGACGTGGGGTATAGTTAAATTCGAGGCTATACCCACTCTCACCAAGACCTTCTTTATTCCCGCTAAGAACGCTGAGGAGGCTATCGAGCCTATTTACCGCATATTGAGACGCCGCGTAGGTTACGAATGCCTGCTCATCAATAATATTAACCTGGCTGCTATCCTCACCGAGCAATGGCCAGAACAATTCACCGAACTGCGGAAAGTTTTACCCCCGTGGACAACCATTCTGGTCATCGGGGGACTGAAACGCCGCCCGGAAGAAAAGATAGCTTATGAGGAAGATTGCCTGCGCGAAATAATGTCGACTCAATTCCCCAGCCTGAAGCTACTGGACACCCTGCCGGGCATGGCGGATATGGGAGAAAAAGTCCCGGAAATGCTGCGCCAGCCCTGGCGGAAGGACAGCACCTACTGGAAACATGCCTATAAGGGCAACTGCCAGGATATCACCTTTATGACCACCTTAGACCGGGTGGAAAAATTCATCCCGGTAGTGAATGGGGTCGCCGCTAAATACCAGTACCCTGTTGATGAAGTCGGCTGTTATATCCAGCCGGCGGAGAACGGGCGCGCCTGCCAGCTCCAGTTTAACTTCTATTACGACCCGCATAATGAAGCCGAAAGAGCGAAAATAGGACAAATATATACTGAGGCAGCCGCCGCCACGCTGGAGAAAGGCGCCTACTTCCCTCAACTCTACGGAGTGGTGCCAGATATAGTATACCGGCAAAACGAGG
>JAHJRU010000244.1 GCA_018830745.1 Chloroflexota bacterium | reverse complement strand
CCAATATCCGTACCTATAGGTACGATACGCAGTGTAACCCCCTTCTCCTTACGCATAGCATCGCTGATAGCTGCGGTCACGATGTAACCTCCACCACCTACATCCAGAGCGGAAGCGACCAGAGGCGAGGGCATCTTATACTCTGGTTTAGGTGCAGGTGACGGGGCTGGTTTTGGTGCTGGAGCTGGTGCGGGCTTCGGTGCTGGAGCTGGTACGGGTTTTGGTGCTGGAGCTGGTGCGGGTGCCGGTGTAGGTTGAGCACAACCAAAACCTAAGGCTAACAGGGACACAACCAAAATCATACTTGTAATCAAAAGTATTGTTTTCATGATTTTCTCCTTTCAACATTATTTCAAACCCAGAACATACAAAAAGCTTCCATGGAATCCATAGTATACGACTTCCTTGAGGTTTGGTGATAAGATATACCGCCTATGCTTTCTACTTACTATCATGCACAATTCTGTTTGATAATGAATTTATTACTTTAACCCTTTCCTATTCTAAACATCTTAGTGCCGCACACTGGGCATACGCCCTGGGTTGCCGGCTTTCCATTCTTCATAGTGATTGCCTTGGCATCTTTCATCTCCCTTTTGGCACGGCATTTTACGCAGTAGGCTTGCATTATTAGTTATCCTCCTAATTGAAGTAACTCTCTATAATTTGGTCCGGTTCTTTAATGCTGAATTTAATTTCACCTCCTGTTTTATTTTGGGCTTGCTTGGTATCTAATCATATGCGAATACGATGTTTATCAGTTTTATCGCAAATGATAGTCGAATCAGGTTGTAAGATATTATAATATTAAGTCAAGATGTGTCAAGTAGACTGTAAGACTTTCAATTTCTTAACAGGGGACCTTTTTATTGCCATAGTGCTCCGTGCTTGCTTCAACAGATGTTATGTTGGGCGACAAGTCAAGTGTCTCCTGCTCGTCTAAAAGATACCTGGCCAAAATGGACTAATCCTCACTGGAAGAGCAAAAACGTTCCCAAAACCGTGACCACAATGCCGATGAATATTTTCCAGGTGAATACCTCAATTCTGCGATTTACCAGAAAAGATAAGAAGAAGACAAAGAGGACTTGTGTGCCGCGAATCGGTGTTACTACACTCGCCGGACTGTATTTCAAGGCAGTGTATAATAGAAGTCTGATTCCCATTTGCAAAGCCCTGTACTGAAAAGGGGGGATTATAGATATATAAGGGCTATTAAAATGTGCCTTTTTATATATGCAAGTATCGTCATCAACCGCTTTCCGGCCTGCCTTAGGCCGGGTTGACAATGACTTCTCCTGCAGCTATCATATCAGCAAGCTACAACCGTGAAATATAGAATCAAGAAGAATATGACCTCTATAAACAATAGCAACGGATTGGCTAAAAATCCCGTTATCACCGAGCTCAGGTCTTGACAGCTTTTAGAACTGGCGCTTAAGGAGTCCACTGTGATAGAAATCATTTTTCACGGCACCGGTGGGCAAGGTGTGGTAGTAGCCGCCAAGCTTCTGGCTGATGCAGCAGCCAAAGGAGGATACCAGGCTCAGTCTTTTGCTGCCTACGGGGGTGAGAGACGCGGCGGCAAGGTTGAAAGCTTCCTGCGTATTTCCGAAGAAGCCATGCTGGTTCATTCCAAGGTATACGAGCCTGATTACGTTATCATCATTAATGAGAACCTGGCTCAGGATTCAGCCATTGTATCAGGAGCAAAGGACGGCGCCGGGATTCTCATAAATAGCCCCAGGCCACCTCAGAGCTTCCCTTTACCGGGAAACCTGAAAATCCACACTATCAACGCTAACCTGATTGCTGCAGAAAACGGTGTCTTATTGCCCAGCGGCTTGCCTGTCGTCAACACCACCATAATGGGTGCCGTGGCGGCGCTGGTACCTGCCATCGGGCTTGAGGAGCTAGCCGACGCTATCAGAGAAGGTGGCATCCCCTCCCCGGAGAAAAATATCAAGGCAGCCCAGGAAGCTTACCACAAACTGAAAGCGCAATTATCGGGCACCACGACCGCAGAACCTGAGGCTGAGGAGGCGCCTGAAGTAGTTGCCGAGCGGTACCCGTCATACCGGTCAAAGATGCCCCCCTGTGAAGCCAATTGCCCCGCCGGGGAACCCATTCATACTACCACTTTAATGGTTCAGGATGGCAGGTTTGAAGAGGCGCTGGAAAATATCAGGGCAGAAAATCCTTTCCCCGGCATCTGCGGCCGGGTCTGCTTCCACCCCTGTGAAGCCGACTGTAACCGCAATGAATTTGACGAGGGTATAGCCGCTAATGCCATAGAAAGGGCGGCTTTCGATTTTGCCTTGGCAGACAAACTAAACCAGCCGACGCTGAGGGATAAGTCCGGGAAAAGAGTGGCCATAATCGGCTCCGGTCCGGCGGGGATGTCCTGTGCTTATTTCCTGGCCCTTCTGGGTCACGAGATTACCGTGTTTGAGGCATCGCCGGTCCCGGGCGGCATACCCAGGATAGGAATCCCGGAATACCGTCTGCCCGGGGAGGTGGTGGACAGGGAAATAAACCAGATAGTCGAGCTGGGCATAGAAATCAGGACCAGTACCAGCGTGGGGAAGGACATCCCCTTTCAAGATATCACCAGTGAATATGACGCCTGTTTCATTGCCGTAGGAGCGCACGGAGCCATGAAGCTGAATATTCCGGGTGAAGACGGCCCGGGGGTAATTCCCGGTCTGGATTTACTCAAAGACATTGCCCTGGGCAAAGAGCATAGCATTGGCTCGCGAGTGCTAGTAATCGGAGGTGGCAATGTAGCCATAGATGCTGCCAGGACAGCCAGGAGGATAGGAGCTAAAGAAGTTCAGATTATCTGCTTGGAGTCCAGGGAAACAATGCCAGCCTACCAGGAGGAAGTGGAGGAAGCCGAAAGGGAAGGAATAAGCATACTGAACCAGACCATGCCAGTTCAGATTCACCGCACGGGAAAGCAGCTCAACAAAATAGAATGCCTCAAGGTCACCGGCGGAAGCAGAGATGAAAAAGGGTGGCTGCAATGGCCCGAGAAAAATGAGGGCACCAATTTCATGATTGAGGCTGACAGCGTTATAATCGCCATAGGAAGCTCCGTTGCAACCCCGTTCTTACCCGATAATGTTGAAATGTCCGGCCCCCTTATCAAGGTAGATGACCTGGGCAGGACATCAGTGCCCCGCGTGTATGCCGGCGGTGATGCTACCACAGTGCCAGGGTCAGTGGT
>JAHJRU010000243.1 GCA_018830745.1 Chloroflexota bacterium | reverse complement strand
GGTTCTCAGCCTTAGCCTCAATCAGGGCGACAGCCACAGGCTGTGTTTCCGGATTAACCTTAACCCGGAGGGTGTAATCCACCCGCCCTTTAGCTTTCTTTCTGGGCCTACCATCTTCAATAACAATAGACCCGGCAGTTTCTTCTCGACGAATTAGGTCTTCCGTCCAGCCGCAAGCATGGAGCGCCGGGTCAATTAGCTTCGCCCTAGTATCAGATTCACTAAGCGCCATATCGTTTCCACATAATTAATAAATATTGAGCACTTTTGAAAACATTATAGACCGCTCACGGAACCAAGTCCAATGAACAGGTGTGGGCGAGGTCACAATTCGTCAGAATGTTGAGTGTGGAAAAAGGAACGGTTTTTAGAATTGAGGTCTCCACAGATATGGGGTCGTGGACAAAACTCATTTTGTTCAATGAGGCATCGTCGGTTGAAGCTTGTCGGGCTCATAACCCGAAGGTCGCTGGTTCGAATTCAACCCCCGCTCCCAAACCCACAACCACGCCCCATAATGCATACGGGAGGTGAGAGAGATGAGAGGATGGCATTGGCCGGGCGTTCAGTATTCCCTCACGAATGGTGAAGTAACTAGGAGGCCGTCTTACTTGGCATGTCTTGTGGTGTGCTCTGTTGCTTTAAAGTAAGCATGGTCACCGATACCAGTAACGCCAGACCGGAAAGTAAGGCGTAGCTGGTTTGATAGGAGCCGGTCAGGTCTCTGAAAAGTCCTGTCAGTGACGGCCCTACTACGATACCGATGTTGAGGCAGGTAGCCACGATACCGTAGCCTAACCCCAGTCTCTCAGGCCTGGTTGCTTCGGGGAGTATGGAGAAGATAGGTGCCGGCACCATGGTCTGAGCTATCCCGATTAGCAGCATTAATCCCAGTATCCAGCTTGTGCCCCCTGGTACTAACACTATCAGGATGGCCAGGCATAGCCCGCCGATAATGGTAATCAACCGCTTATAGCCTATCCGGTCCATCAGGTATCCGATGGTGGGGCTTACCACCAGGGAAGGCCACATTACGGCACTGGTCAGAAAGCCGGCCTGGACCACGCTGAACCCGCCGCTCTTCAGCAAGTCTGGGGTGAAGGTAAACAGGGACATGACCGCAGCGTTGAAAAGCAGCCAGGCAATACCGATCTTCCATACGGATATTTCCGCCGACCTGATGTCCTGCCAGAAGCCTTCGAGGTGTGGGGCTGGCTTACTTCTTTCTGGTGCGGCAGCGAAGAGCAGGGCAAAGACGACCACGGCCAGCAGGGGCACCCCCGCGCTGAGCCATACGCTTGAGCGCCAGCCAAAACTCTCTGCAGCCAGTGATAGGAAATTCAGGGAGAGAATAGTACCAAGGGGCATAGCCGTGGTGAATATGCCCATAGCGGTGCCCAATTCCCGTTCGCTAAACCACTGGGCCAGAAGCTGTGGCAATAAAACCCCCAGGGTCATCGCCCCGATACCGGAGATAACCCGCCCCAGGCCCAAGCCGACCATATTATTGCCGGAAGCGAAGACAGCTGCCCCGATTATCATCAGACCAAGCGATATCAGGCCGATGGCTTTCTGTGAGTAGCGGTCGGCGAGCATGCCCGCCGGTATGGAAATAATGATGCCGGGCAGGGCAAATAGGCTCATAAGTAGTCCGCCCTGGGTATGTGAGAGCTCAAGTTCTACCAGGATAAGGCTCAATATCGGGGGTACTGATTGCAGGGATAAAGCTAAGGACAGCATGCAAAGATAGACCACCCCGAGTATGACCCATCGGCGGGCCGGCTTAGTAGCGGATATCCTGTTACCCATGTCTTGTCTTGGAGTCATTCTTTGCCTTCGGAGAGAGGACTTAACTTATAATTAAAGCTGATAAAGTTCTATGAGTCAACAGGAGAGGGCCCCTGACTCGCGGCTTTGCGCCATAGTATATGCGGGAGGTGAGCGATATGACACAGGAAAACACAGTAGCTAGCGCGGTATAAAAAAGGGGAGCAGTGTGCTCCCCTCTGTTTAATCCTATTGGATGTTACCAAATAGCTTCAACAAAAATACTGGTGGCGATGGGGTGATTTAATAACTCTGCCGTCTCCCACCACCAGACCTGTCGTCTCTCCTGTTACCATAGGAACCGCCCCCCCCGCTATCGGTGCGAGGTCGAGCCGCATCAACGGTTAGCGTGCGGTCCTTCAGGCTTTTCCCATTGAGTCCAGCTATAGCTGCCTGGCCGTCAGGTAAAGACGGCATTTCAACAAAGGCAAATCCTTTTGACCGCCCACTATATTTGTCGGTTATGACGTTTACGGATTCAACCTTTCCAAAAGCGGCGAATTCCTGTCTCAATTCCTCTTCAGTTAAATCGAAAGAAAGATTGCCAACGTAGATTTTCATATTAGTACCGCCTTGTATAAATATTTAATCCGTCCAGATAAGCGAGCCAGCTATCGGATACTTCGCATTTTATGGAATTGGGCTATGGAGGTTTCTGGATGTATCCACGGTTATCTCTGGCGTCGTCTCCGTCTGGCGCTATTCTTAGCTTTTATTCGAGCAGCATCTCTCTTGGAGATGAAATGGCGATGAGATTTGGCTTCTCGCAATATACCGCTCATCTGTATCATTCTCTGGAAGCGTCGCAACAGGGAATCCTGGGATTCACCATCACGTATAGAGACCTTTAATGACATAATTTCATCATTTCATAGACATACGTGGGTTGGATAATCACCGCCCCACG
>JAHJRU010000242.1 GCA_018830745.1 Chloroflexota bacterium | reverse complement strand
TCGAGAATATCCGCAAGCAGCACAAATGGGGAGATATCGACGATGAACAATACAATCGCGAAAAGCAAGACCTTGATCGTCAGTTAAAATCCCTCAATCGTGTCAACATTCCCATTAATATGCCCAATCTAGATAGAGCATCGAAGTTACTTGAAGAGTTACCATCGCTCTGGTCTCACCCTGGAGTTGAAGATAGCCAGCGTGAGGCGCTGATCAAGGACGTATTCACGAGCATCACGCTAGGAGGAAAGAGCCTCATCAGTATCGAACCCAAGCCTGAATATGCTCCTCTGTTTGCATCTATAGTAATGGACCATAATAAAGTAGAGAATCGGAAGTTCGACTCTCCCCCGTCTCCACCAGATTAATATCGGGCTCCAGGTTCCGCCGGAGCCCGATACTGCTTCTCCCGCCAAATTGACAGGCGTGCGGGCAATTGGCTAAACTGGCTTTATCGGAAGAGAGGTATGCTATGGCACAGATTGAAGATATAGGGCAGGAGCTAAAGGCTCAGATTAAGAAATATGATGCCGATTACCTTGAGGCTCGCCTGGAGGAAAACCAGACCAGCCACATTACCTACCGCGGCAAAGAGCTGGAATCCATCGGCCGGTCAACAGCCACCGGCGGAAACGTCAGGGCCCTGGTTAAAGGGGGGTGGGGATTCGCCAGCTTCAATGACCTCAGTGATCTGCCCGGGAGAATGAAGCTGGCCGTCGAACAAGCCCGTTTCGCCGGCAGCGGCGAGAGTGAACTGGCTGAGGTAGAACCGGTGGTGGACACCGTGTCCGCCGAAGCACCAAGCAACCCGGTAATCATACCGCTGGCTGAAAAAAAGCGGCTAACGGATGAGTATAATGAGATTATCTGGCGCACGCCCAAGATAAGGACCTCATCCATCGGCTACGGAGACGGCCACAAAAAAGTCATATTCCTGAATTCGCAGGGCAGCTACATCGTGCAGCAAAGAACGGACATCACCATGCGGTTTACCGTCATCGCCGCTGAGAACGGTCAGGTACAGCAGGCAGGACTTAGCCTGGGCAACACCGGTGATTTCAGTGAAATAAAGAACTACCACCGGCAGGTTGAGGAGATAGCCCGGCGCGCCGTAGAGCTGCTATCCGCCCCACAGGTAGAGGGCAAGGAATACACTGTGGTACTGGACCCCGTTCTGGCAGGCGTCTTTGTCCACGAAGCCTTCGGGCACCTGTCAGAGTCCGACTTCGTTTACGAAAATGACAGCCTGCGCGAGATAATGACGCTGGGCAAGCAGTTTGGCACCACCGACCTTAATATCGTTGACGGTGCCGCCATAGCCGGCTTGCGCGGCAGCTACAAGTACGACGAAGAAGGAGTGCCCGCCACCAAGACCTATCTCATACGAGAGGGCAAACTGGTCGGTCGGCTCCACTCACGGGAAACCGCCGCCAGAATGCAGGAGAAACCCACCGGCAATGCCCGGGCGGTCAGCTACCGCTACCCCCCCATTGTCCGTATGACCAACACCTATATTGAGCCCGGCTCGGTCTCTTTCGACGATATGCTCAGCGACATCGAGGAGGGGGTATACGTTAAAAACTGGTACGGGGGAACCACCAGTATGGAGATGTTCACTTTCTCCGCTGGTGAAGCCTACATGATACGGAACGGTAAGATTGCTGAGGCATTGCGGCCGGTGGTGCTTACCGGCAACGTGTTTACCACCCTCCATAACATAGACGCTATCGGCAACGACCTGGAAATGAACCAGGGTGGCGGCTGCGGCAAAGGGGAACAGGCTCCCCTGCCCGTGTCCAACGGCAGCCCCCACATCAGAATTCAACATTGCCTGGTAGGAGGTAGGTAATTGGAAGACATACTGGCCAGAGCCAGGAAGGTAGCCGAAGAAGCTGAGGTATTTACCGTCTCCTCAGAGCAAACCCCCATTCAATTCGAAGCCAATCGCCTGAAGCATATCCAGGCGAGACAAGCCACCAGCACCGCCCTGCGAATCATCCGCAACGGCAGGCTTGGCTATGCGGTAACCACCGAGCCGGAAGCCGGCCAGAGTCTGGTGGATATGGCGGTAGAAACCGCTGAATTCGGCATGCCGGCGGAGTTCGAGTTTCCCTCTTCAACCTC
>JAHJRU010000241.1 GCA_018830745.1 Chloroflexota bacterium | reverse complement strand
CCGAAATCGCCAAGACTATTTTCCAAATGGCTCTTCCCCAGTTAGACCTGAACCAGATAGTCCGCAAAGGCTTTGGTCCCAGTGAGGCCGAAGCCCTGGGGAAAAAGCTGGGTAATTTCTACTACTGGTTCTACCAGGGGGTACTGGCCGGTCTCAACGAGGCGAGACAGGTGTCTGTACCTGAAATAGATGAGGCCAAACTGGATGACGCGTTATATACCAAAGCGCGCAAAGACAGCCAGGTCAAGCCCGGTGCCAGAGTGATACCCCAGTTAAGGCAGTCAAAGTTAAATGACGTCGTACTATTCAAGGAAAAGAGGCCAAGAAAATAAATACCCTGAGGTCCGGAATGTATCCGTGGGTTTCCCGGAAACAGCGGGCACAGAGCAACCTGACTGCTTTGCTTGATTTCTCTCTCCTCGGATGACGGCATGTCCATACCGCTAAAATACGTTATTTCTGACATCGGGGCAGGGTGGATAGGGATACTGGGCTCTGACAGAGGCCTGCTGCGCATCAGTTTACCCCAGCCATCACTCCAGGAAGCACAACACCGCCTTAGCGACAGCGCCAACGGCGCTAGCTGGTCTCCACACCTGTTCCAGAATCTGGTGGAACGCCTCAGGACTTATTTCAGCGGCCAAGAGGTAGCTTTTTCTGACGAGCTTGACCTCTCCGGAGCTACGCCATTTCAGCGTCTGGTATGGGAGAAGGCTAAGCTTATCCCCTATGGCGAAACCAGAAGTTACGCCTGGATAGCGGAGCAGCTTAATCAACCAGCCGCCGGGCGAGCCGTAGGGCAAGCTCTGGGCAGAAATCCTCTGCCCGTTATCATCCCCTGCCACCGTGTAATAACCGCCGACGGCAAGCTTGGCGGCTACAGCGAAGGGCCGGACGTTAAGCGATATCTTCTTCAGTTGGAAGCCTCGAGCAGAAACGGCTAGCACCGGCGAGCGGCGCTACTTTATGTCAACTTTAAACACTGCCTGCGCGGCGATTTCCTGCTCCCATAGTCGCTTATAGACCAGGGTTATCTCAGTCGTTCCCTTCCCAATCGCCTTGAAGCGGAAATTCTCGATGCCGCCAGCCCCAATGAGCCCCTTCTTGTCCGATTCGCCCAGTTCAAACGTCTTCTCCACCAGCTTCAGCGCGGTCTCGTCATAGCTCTCTTCCCAGTTGTAGCCGGTGGTTGGATTGGCATCCAGAGCAACAACGAATTCCTCGCCGATTTCGGTACTTATCGTCTGACCCTGGTCAATATAGACCGCCGGCTCCTCCACACACCCAACCAGCATGAAGGCAACGCCAACTGCCACCAGCATTAAGAACTTCTTCATGACTTCCCCTATCAATTAATAATTATATTGTAAACGAAAATGATGGCGGAAGGTAGGGTGAAGAGCTGAGTCACACCGCCAATCTAACCTACAAAGCAGTTGACATATCACGCTCCCGTTTTAGCTTCGCCTCCGCCGTTCCTCTTATCCTAAAGTCGAGAAAGTCCATCTCATACTCCTCGACGAGACCCTCCCCGGCAAAGCTAAAGTGACCCGCTGCGCCAATAATTATATGGTCGAGAATCTTTATGTTCATAATCCTGCCGGCAAAGACCATATCCCTGGTTAAATTTCTATCGCTCTTGCTGGGCTTGGGATTGCCGGAAGGATGGTTATGCACAAGAACCAGTGAAGCTGCACCGTACTTGATAGCACTCTCCATAACCCGACGGATATCGACATTACTGCTACTCGCCCTGCCCTCAGCCAGGTCAGTTATTTCAATAATCTGGTTCTGGTTGTTAAGATAGATAACCTTTAATACCTCCTCATCAATGTCACGCATGGAGAAGTAAAGGTATTTGAAAACATCCTCGGCCGATTTGACAACCGGCTGCCCAACTATGCTTTCTTTCAGCACCCTTGCTGGTATCTCGCGTAGCAGCTCGACCATAACACAATCGGGGCAAAATCCTGATTCCTCAAGCTCCTGCGGAGATGCTGATAGAAAATCTCTTAAGTTCTCGAACTTGGTAATGTATTCCCCCAACGGCTTCTTCCACTGCCGTAACGGGCAGGCTTCCACTAACAATTCGATGATTTCGCGGTCATTAAGGGCAGAGAAGCCTGACTTTTTAAGCCGGTCATGTATTCGCTTCAGGCGCTCCTGGCTCTCCGAATCGCCCCTATCCACGTCACCCCCCTACCTAATAGTATTATCGTGCCAAACTATACTGAATAAGCCTTTAATAAAAAGGGAGATAGGTAGCCTTTTTCCTACCTCTTGATATTATATACCTTTCCCTGTCATAGTAAAGGGCTTTGGGGGTATTACTCAATCTTAGTTGGCGAATCAAAAGCAAGCCATTAGTCGTCATTGCTTCCCCCGACACAGTCGGGGG
>JAHJRU010000240.1 GCA_018830745.1 Chloroflexota bacterium | reverse complement strand
GTTAGGACGCCTCTTGGAGGCAATTGCCAAGGGAGGCACCAGTGAGGCCATCCGCAAGCTCATCGGCCTCCAGGCCAAGACGGCGCGGGTCGTCCGCGATGGCAAAGAAGAAGATATCCCGATTGAGCAGGTGCAACTTGGCGATATTGTGGTAGTGCGCCCCGGCGAGAAAGTGCCCGTTGATGGAGAGATTACCGAAGGGCGCTCCACGCTGGACGAATCCATGGTCACCGGCGAAAGCCTGCCGGTCTCCAAAGGAGAAGGTGACATAGTAATCGGGGCCACCATCAACCAGACCGGTGCCTTCCGCTTCAAGGCTACCAAGGTAGGCAAAGACACCATGCTATCCCAGATTATCCAGCTGGTGGAGCAAGCTCAGGGTTCCAAGGCTCCAATTCAGCGTCTGGCGGACTTGATTGCCAGCCGTTTCGTTCCAGGTGTGATATTCATTGCTATAGGCACTTTTGTTATCTGGTTTAACTTCGGACCCACGCCAGCCCTTATCTTCGCCCTGGTGAACGCAGTGGCAGTGCTTATTATCGCCTGTCCCTGCGCCCTTGGCCTGGCAACGCCACTTTCCATCATGGTGGGCACGGGTAAAGGCGCTCAGAACGGCATTCTTATCCGCTCGGCTGAAGCTTTGGAAACGGCTCATAAGCTGAACACCCTGGTTCTGGATAAAACAGGCACCATCACTAAGGGGCAACCTTCGCTAACCGATGTGGTTCCTGTAGATAGCTTCGACGCTGATGAGCTACTTCGGCTTGTGGCGTCAGCCGAACACTCCTCAGAGCACCCCTTAGGTCAAGCTATCATTCAGGGTGCCAGAGACAAAGGGTTGGAACTGACAGAACCTGATGATTTCCAGTCAGTCACCGGCAAGGGAATTAGTGTGACCGTTGATGGACACCAGGTATTAGTAGGCAACAGACGCCTTCTTGATGATGCCGGCATAGAGACCACTGCTTTAGAAGAGCAGGTTGAGCGCCTGGCATCCGAAGGGAAAACCTCGATGTTTGCCGCAATAGATGGCAGACCAGCTGGTGTGGTTGCCGTAGCCGATACCGTGAAGGAGGATTCCGCTGCGGCCATAGCCACACTGCGGCGCCTCGGCATTGAAGTGGTGATGATCACCGGCGATAATCACCGCACCGCCGAAGCCATAGCCCGGCAGGTAGGCATTGAACGAGTTTTAGCAGAAGTCCTGCCTCAGGACAAAGCCCTGGAGGTAAGCCGTCTCCAGGGGGAGAACAAGATAGTGGGTATGGTCGGTGATGGCATTAATGATGCCCCGGCTCTGGCCCAGGCTGATATTGGTATCGCCATCGGCAGCGGTACCGATGTAGCCATTGAAGCTTCAGATATCACTCTCGTCTCAGGCGAACTGAAGGGAATAGCTACCGCTATAACCTTAAGCCGCGCCACTATGCGTAACATACGCCAGAACCTGGTTTTTGCCTTCTTTTACAACGCCGTCGGCATTCCCATAGCTGCAGGTGTCCTATACCCGCCCTTTGGCTTACTCTTAAGTCCGATGATTGCTGCCGCCGCCATGGCACTAAGTTCCCTTTCCGTGGTTGCCAACGCCAACCGGTTAAGAGGTTATAAACCTGTTAGGCTGGCTGAGCCGACAGCGATTCCAGCTGGTGCACCTAAAGTTGAAATTAGAGAACCCAAAATGGAGGAGGAAGCAATGACAACGGTGAAAGATCCGGTTTGCGGGATGGACATCGACCCAAATAGCGCAGCTGCCACTGAGGAATATAAAGATAAAACATATTATTTCTGCTCATCTGCCTGCCACGAGAAGTTTAAGGCTGAGCCACAGAAGTATGCAGCCTAGAGGTTAACGGTTAGCTACTAACGGGAGGAAACGAAATATGTACGGCTATAAGAAACAAGTTAACGTTTCTTTTGAGAAAGCACTTGAAAAGACCCGCGCGGAATTGCAAAAAGAAGGATTTGGCGTATTGACAGAAATAGACGTCAAGGCAACGTTAAAGAAAAAGCTGGATGTAGATTATGATAACTACATTATTTTGGGAGCCTGTAACCCACCATTTGCTTATAAAGCCCTGCAAGCGGAGAAGGACATTGGACTGTTGCTGCCATGTAATGTAATCGTCTATGAACAAGAAGGAGAAATCTTTGTCTCCGCTATCGTGCCCACGGTTGCCATGAATATGGTCGAGAATGAAGAGTTGCGTGGCATAGCAGAGCAGGTTGAACTGAAACTTAAGAAGGTCATCGATAATATTTGAGGCACTATCTTCGAGATTCGGTTTTGTCTTGAGGATTATTTCATCAGAAGACCAACGGACTGCCCAAATGCGGAAAGTGTCCGTTGGTCTCTGTATCCAAGTGGACTGGAACCGCTAACGCCAAGCCCATTAAGCTCCAATACCAGTCAGGTGCTAGTCTAAGTTAGTGTTCTGAGTGAACATTCAAAAAATCCCTTTTTACCTTTTGTTGTCTTCCGGTGAAAAAACGAGTTAACCGATTCTGCTCTAAATCTCCCTACTCAGTATCTTGTCTTTCAATATCTCCCACTCACCCTTCGTCAAAACACAGGTGTTATTCTTCTCTCCTATCTCGACATACTCATCGTCTATCTTGATTACCGGGCAATGTCCTGAACCGCACAAGTTCACAACCTTCATTTTGTTACTCCTTCTCCTTTATTTTTTGCGTAGTGGTTCCCACATGCTACTAATGCCTACCGCATACCGCCGCCCATCATACCGCCGCCAAAGCCACCACTAAAGCCCCTCATTATGTTCCCCAGGCCGCGGCTTATACTATCGCCCCAGCCGCTCATCAAGCCGCCAGAGCTATTCTGTCCACCATTGGAGCTGCCACCTGTCATGCCACCCCCCTGGCCGCCATTCCAGCCGCCGCCCATCATGCCACCCCATCCGCTCTGTCCACCATTCCAGCCACTGCCCGTCATACCGCCTCCCATCATGCCACCCCGGCTACCCATC
>JAHJRU010000239.1 GCA_018830745.1 Chloroflexota bacterium | reverse complement strand
CAGGGCTATATCATGCGCCTTGCCGGAGGCATCCTGATGAACAGCCACCAGCGCCGGAGGGCCCGCCCCTTCCGTATATAGTTGCCTTAGCATATGACCGGGGCACTTGGGGGCTATCATGGTTACATCTACATCCGGTGGTGGGATTATCTGCCCATAATGGATATTAAAGCCGTGAGCAAACATCAGCATATTACCTGCCGCCAATCCTGGCTCTATCGAATTGCGGTAGATATCCTTCTGGGCGGTATCCGGCGCCAGCATCACAATTATATCGGCTCGCTTGGCCATCTCGGCCGTAACCAGAACTTCAAACCCGGCTTCTTTAGCGGCCTTCCATCCCGGACTGCCTTCCGCTTCGGCTACTATTGCCTGACAGCCGCTGTCCCTCAGGTTCAGCGCGTGAGCATGCCCCTGGCTGCCATAGCCGATAATGCCAACTGTTTTCCCGGAAAGCCATTTAAGGTCGGTGTCACTTTCATAGTATATTTTAGCCATTGTCTCATCTCCTATCCTGAATGTTATTAAGGGCCAGGGTAACTGACCAACCGAATGGTGATATTAGTCACAGAGAGGGTTCGCTCCAGCCAGACTATGCGGTAAGTACGACATTTTAGCCGCGAGTCATGGCAAGACGCCCCGTTCTGGCTATCTCTTTAATACCGAAAGTGCGCAGCAAATCTAATAAAGAGTCGATTTTATCCTCATCACCGGTGGCGGAAATCGTTAGCGAATCGGGGGCAACATCGACGATGTTAGCCTTGAAGATATCCACTATCTGAATAACCTCGCTGCGGTTGTCGGAATTAGCCTGTACCTTAATCAGGGCCAGTTCCAGAGCAATCATATCATCGCTGGAGACTTCGTACACTTTAACCGTGTCAATAACTTTATCCAGCTGTTTCCTGACCTGTTCTACCTGGGTATTTGCCCCGTCAACCACTATCGTCATCCGCGATATATGGGGTAATTCGCTGTGCCCCACGGTAATGCTTTCGATGTTGAATCCCCGCCGGCGGAACAAGCTAGCCACCCGGTTGAGCACGCCGGGCTTGTCCTCGACCAGGGCAACTAGGGTGTGCTTCGTCGCGGCCATACTGCTGCCTCCTTTTGCGGTTCTTCTATAATTTCGGTCAACGCTGCCCCCGGCGGCACCATGGGGTAGACGTTTTCTTCCGGCTCCACCATGAAATCTATCAAAAACGGTCCAGGTTCGGCCATGGCCTGCTCAATAGCCGGCACTACATTTTCTTTGCGGGTAACTTTAAGTCCCGGTATGCCATATCCCTCGGCGATTTTGACAAAGTCCGGTCCGTAAAGGGGTGTGGCAACGTATCTCCGGCCGTAAAATAGTTCCTGCCACTGTCTTACCATCCCGAGAAAGCCGTTGTTAATAATGGCTATTTTAACCGCAATCTTGTCCTGGACCAGCGTAGCCAGCTCCTGGATGGTCATTTGAAAGCTGCCATCGCCGTCGATGCACCACACCGTCTTATCCGGGCAGCCAAGCTTGGCCCCCATAGATGCCGGCAGACCAAAGCCCATGGTGCCCAGACCCCCGGAAGAAATGAAGGTGTTGGGGTAATCGTACACGTAATGCTGAGCAGCCCACATCTGGTTCTGACCAACGCCGGTGGCGATAATAGCCTCACCGTTGGTGGCTTCATATATCTTACGAATTACGTATTGAGGCAGGATGCTGGCGGTATCACGAATGTCGGTTAACGAATGCTCCTTGCGCCAAAGGTCAAGCTGGGCCAGCCAATCCACATGTTTATTAGTAGCAACCTGCTTATTTAAGGCATCAATAACTGATTTGGCATCACCGACTATCGGCACGTCCACACGTACGTTTTTGCCGATTTCTGTGGGGTCGATGTCAATATGGATGATTTGCGCATGCGAGGCAAAGGCGCTTACCTTGGCCGTAGCCCGGTCATCAAACCTCATACCGATAGCAATCAGAACATCAGCATTCTCCACTGCCATATTGGCATAAGCCATGCCATGCATTCCCAGCCACCCGTAGCTAAGTATATGGTTCCCCGGGAAGCTGCCAATCCCCAGCAGGGTGGTTACTACCGGTATCTGGGCGTTCTCCGCCAGATGTTTCAGCTCTTGCTCAGCTCCGGATATGGCAATTCCATGGCCCATGAGGAGAACTGGCTGCCGAGCCTCATTT
>JAHJRU010000238.1 GCA_018830745.1 Chloroflexota bacterium | reverse complement strand
TCACCGTCTTTTCCTCCACTCTGGCCGCTTCTTCATCCTTTTCCAAGTCTGGTGACTCCTCGGCTCCATCTGCCTCTACCTCAGCCTCATCAGCCTCGGCTGCAAGTTCCCCCATAGCCTGGACCATCCCCGATGCCTGAGTCAGCCTGCCACCTCCACTGAGAATGCCATGCAACTCCAGCAGCAGCCGACTCCAGACATCGGCCATGCTCCTCTCCAATGGGTGCGTCACCATGGTACTGGCAAAGCGCAGTATGCCCTCTTTTACGTCTGGAGACAACTTGCCATTAGCACTGTGAACCTCCAGGAAGGTAGCCAGCTGCTCGGTCATAATGTGCCCCATAATCCCATCCGCACTGGCAAAGGCCGGTTGCTGTGCCACCACATTCGCAAAACGCAGGATGACCTCCCTCGTCTCCGGAGAGAGGTTACCGGTAGTGCCATAGATATCAAGGAAGGTGGGCAGTTGCTCACTGCCTATTTCCATAGTAGCCACGGATACCCAGCGCAGTAAATTAGCCAGCAGGTTCACCTGCGAGCTGGACCCAATCGCGGGCTCAGCCACAAGCTCATTCCGTTCTTCTTCTTTCTCCGGTATCCTGGGAGCCTTAGTTGCCTCCGGTTGATTTGGTTGTTCCGGTTGTTCCTGCGGTTTAGGGTACCAGGAAGTCTCCAGTGGTGACATGGGAGCCGCTTCTAAAAAACCAGGGGCAGCCGCTTCCATGGGCTCAGCAGTAACCGCTTGCTGATTCCCCGATGGGGCCACCATTTCCACTTTAAGGACCTGTGGAGCCGCCGGGGCGCTGGGCGCCGCTGCCATAACGGGTTGTGCTGGCTGCGCCACCTGAGCTATAGCTGCTCCTTGTACCGCTTGAGCCATCGCTGGTAATGCCTGTTGAAGCACCGCCCCAGCAGATTGCATGGCTAACCCGCCATCAACAGTCAGTCGGGAGTCACCCCCCTCCAACCCTTCTATTTGCGGGGTTGGCAGCTTCAGGTTGACCAGGAAATCACGGACACTGGTGAGAGTCTCCTTCAGCTCTCCCTTCATCAGCTTGACTTCACCCTCCAGGGTTTCAACTTTCTTCTCGATCGCCATCTTGCGCCACCTCCTTCCCTGAATCATTGTTGACAGAAACTTTCTTGCGCTCAAACGGTCTGAGCGGGTTCTGAGCTTCCATCAAAAAGGCGCGGATATCCAGCAGAATCCGCTTCAATTCCTCCTTGGTCGCCTGGATTTCACTTTCCAGTTCCGTTACCCTATCTTCTGTTTCCATACTCCCTCCCTTTATATTTATATGTCGATAGAACTAAACATCAATTTGGCCACCGCCGGCAGAAATACCAAAGCCATCCCGGAAATACCAGCGGTAATCCCCAGGTTGTAGAGAATCTTATACCGGCTGCCGCCATCAGCTATGCTGGGTGCAATTGCATTGGCCAGAGTGAACACAATGACCAGCGGTATCACCAGGGTGTGTAGAAACTCCAGACCAGCGAGATTAAAGCTACTGAAGGTACTTACTGAAGGTGCGCCTGATACAGAAGGCATAGCATTTTTGGCGTCAGCTACCAGCCCGCCAAAAATGGTAATAACCTCCGTAATGAATATGAGAAGAGCGACAACCGCCGTATGCATGGCGATACAAAGCCACTGGAAAGGCGAGGTTATCGTCTTCCGCCTGGCGCGGAGCATAGACACCCGGTTGGCGAACAGCGAAGCGTGATAGCCCGCCTGTTCCGGTTCCCCTCCCAGGTCTATGGCATCATAAAACATCCCCACAGTCCGGTGTGCCAGTTCGCTCCCAGTCTCATCAATAAACTTCTCCCAGCACAATTTGTTCCTTATGCCGGAAAGGAATCTGGTGTAGAGGTGTTTGACCTGTGTCCTCAGTACGTTAATAGCATCCAGGTCAATTCGGCCCAAGGCATCCTTGATGGTTGTGCCAATGGCGGCAGCCACACCACCCAGAGACCTCAGAAAAGTCCCCACTTCAGAATCGCGTTTGGCTACTTTTTTGTCATCTATCATAGCCACCAGACCGATGGGGAAAACGGTAGCGGCTACAAGTATCAACATCACACCCAGATTCCCACCGGCCAGCCCGATGCCAGCACAGATAATAATAATAACGGGTACTGCCAGGCGGAACATTCTCTGGGCAAGCTTCTGCTCCTTGGAACCAGCCCACCCGAGCACCATAACCTCCCGGGGTGCCATTACGTATATCAACCACACCCCCACGGTATTAGTAACTATAGAAATGGCCACCAGACCCAGGATAAATGACATCTCTATCTTCCACACCATGGTTGACACTACCCCGACAATGATGACCAGAACCGCCGAGAGTATCAGCGAAACGTAAGCATCTGTCCACAACTTCAGCGCCTCCAGCTTTCGGCCGTACTCATTATTGTAAGCCTCTGCCTGGGCCTCCGCCTCCCGGACCAGAAAATCGGCCTCCGGTTCCCCGGAGAGAAGTGCGCTGGAAAAGCGAAGAAGCAATCCCTTTATTTCTTCTTCTTTGGCTGACTCCCCAACCACGCGGCACGCCTTGGCGTAATCATATTTCAGCCTCAGACAGGCAAGCTCCACTTTTCTGAAGTATTCCGAGGAAGCACAGGGAGTCTGGGCGGAACGTTCAAAAATCAGGTTGCGAGGCACCCCAGCCGAGGCGATAACGGACATAAAGGAGAGCTGATAGAGCAGGTCGAAGCTCAGAACGTTAGCCGCGTTCCCCTGCTTACCGTTGGCTCTTGTGACTTTCCCGGTGAGCCTGTCCTTAAGATTACTCAGATTCATGCTATCCTTTTCTCCCGCGCTCCTTTAACACTTAATGGCACATGGTCAGTTGGTAAATGAGATTGAAGCCGGGATACCGCTGGGTGTAGACGTAACCACCAGATTGGTTGTGCCTGTACCCACGGTTGGATTGACTTTGGCTTCAATTATCATCTCCTCGCCCGGGTTCAGTATCCCCGGCTCAAATACCTCCGCCGTTAGATTCTGCGCGTCCAGATAAATGCCCTCTTTTCTCCACTGGTTATCGCCCGGCGTGGCATTCTCCGTATATGGCAGCCATGTCACGTAATATGCGCTACCAGAATCATAATATTGGACAATTACATCCCACTTAGCGAAATCGCTCAGCTTGGTCTGCCCGTTGTTCTGCAATACCACCTCTAAAATGTTAGACGGGAGATAGCTGGCGCTGATGGTAGCCAGGTTGGTTCTCATTATTCCCTCATCCCTTTCCACCACCGTCTCCATACCCAGCGTGGTAGTATCCACTGAGGAGAGAAATCCCTGGGCCATGGTCATCCCCCCAACCAGGATGAGCACGATGCATATTATCGATATGATTGCCGTTTCCATGTTCTCCCCATACTACATACTGAAGAAATACTCATCGGCTATCCCATTGGGTATAACCACCTTGCTGTAATAGGTTCCGGCACCGGGGTCACTATCATACGTAATGGTGATTTTAAGAGTGGCACCGGTTACCCACAGGGTATCGTTCTCTATGGCATAACCCCAGCGCGGATAACTAGCGCCGGCGTCATCCACATAAGGAACGCGGGCGAAGTCATCCTCCTGCCCGAAAAATAAATCGCTCTCCTCAACAGAGACTATCCGTGAGTCACCTACGTTCTTCACCCAGAGATAGACCGAAGTACGGTTCGCCGAGTTGGCGGCATGCACAATATTGATACGGCTCTTCATCCGGTCATCTATGGTATCAGCCATACTAACCATAGCCTCGCTGGAACGGTTCAGCATCGGATAGACACTATTAAAAAGGAATATCATACTGATAACTCCCGCCACGACTAATAGAGCTGTAGTTATGGCCTTATCCACAAAAGACCTCCATCATCCTTTCAAAACAACGCCTTTACCGCGTTCCGGCTGTCCACCTCTACCACAGCTTCTGCCCTACAAGCAGGCGACCTTTTTCACTTCCCGCAACCCTCTCTGGGTGGGGGCAACGAGGCCCCCACCCAGACGCAATTCAAGCTGCCTAACGCAGGTTAAGTATGGTGTCGATATAGGCAGGTGTAGTGCGCTCAATCTCCAGCACGGCCCCAATGGGAGTGTGGAGTATGACACTGAACTTCTTGTTCACGGTCAGGTCAGTGCCCAGAGCGTCAATGAGGTTGCCACCACTGGCACCTACGGCAGAGCTCCCTATGGTTATCTGGAACTTCTCGTGTTGCTCCAGCAGGTCGTCACTGTCAGAGCTGCCCAGCTTGGTAACCGTCCAGTAGAGATCTTCCACCAACTGGTCCTGGTCAACATAGCTGATGACGACCTTGTTGCTGCCGCCGCTGTTAGCTACTCCATTATTGCTGGATGTGTTGGCTGTGGGCGCGGTGAAATCCATCGGTTCACCACCGAGGGCATTGGACACAATGAAGCTTATCTGCTGCACCGTACCGCTGGCACCGGTAGTGTTGGCAGTAGCGATAACACCGCTCCGGAGTTCCAGGGAGCTCTGGGCTTCCTTAAGCCCGGCATATACCGCTTCCTGGCTCTTCTGGGTAGCGAACAGCCCGGCAGAGAGAATCGTATAGGCGAACACCGCCGCTACGACCACGAAGGCTATCAGGATGATGGCTGTCTCCAGCCCGGTGATACCCTTCTGCCCTTTGTGTACCTTACACAACTTTTGTATCATTTATTCGCTTTCCTCCTTAACCAAATCCTGCTACGGGAGGCTTTCAGGCGCTCCCCGCTGTATCACCCGTAAAGGATGCTACTAACGCAGGTTCATTATGGTGTCGATGTAGACAGGCGTGGTGCGCTCAAGTTCCAGCACGGCGCCAATGGGAGTGCTGACTATTATGCTGAATTCCGTGCTTACCGTCAGGTCTGTACCTAGAGCATCAACCAGGTTGCCGCCACCGGCACCTACGGCGGAGTTCCCTATGGTTATCTTGAACCGCTCATCTTGCTCCAGCAGGTCGTCACTATCAGTGCTGCCCAGCTTGGTAACCGTCCAGTACAGGTCATCCACCGACTGGTTCTGGTCAACATAGCTGATAATCACCTTGTTGCTGCTGCCGCTGTTAGCTATTCCATTATTGCTGGATGTGTTGGCTGTGGACGCGGTGAAATCCATCGGTTCACCACCGAGGGCATTGGACACAATGAAGCTTATCTGCTGTACATTGCCACTTGCGCCAGTATTATTTGCCGTGGCGACAATACCGCTCCGGAGTTCCAGGGAGCCCTGGGCTTCCTTCAATCCGGCATACACCGCTTCCTGGCTCTTCTGGGTAGCGAACAGCCCGGCAGAGAGCACCGTGTAGGCGAACACCGCCGCCACGACCACGAAGGCTATCAGGATGATGGCTGTCTCCAGCCCGGTGATACCCTTCTGCCCTTTGTGTACCTCGAATAACTTCTTCATCACGCTATCTGCTTCCCTCCTTACAGGTTCTGCTGGGGGAAAGTTTCTATAGTATTTCCCCGGCATAACCTATAAAGGATGCTACTAATGCAGGTTCATTATGGTGTCAAAGTAGGGAGGCGTAGTGCGCTCGATTTCCAGCGTAGCCCCAAAAGGAGTGCTGAGTATCAAACTGAATTCCTTGTTTACCGTCAGGTCAGTGGTTAGCGCATCCATAAGGTTGCCCGCACCAGAACCGGCGGTAGCGGAACCTATGGTTATCTTGAACTTCTCATTTGCTTCCAGCAGGTCGTCGCTGTCAGCGCTGCCCAGCTTGGTAATCGTCCAGTAAAGGTCGTTGAGTGTCTGGTCCTGGTCGACGTAGTTGATAACCACCTTATTGCTGCTGCCACTGGCGGCCAGACCGGTATTAGTGTCGGCTGTCGGTTCGATAAAGTCAATTGGTTCTCCACCGAGGGCATTGGATACCACAAAGCTTATCTGCTTTATGTAACCACTGGAGCCCGTAGTATTGGCTGTGGCGATAACGCCGCTCCGGAGTTCCAGAGAGCCCTGGGCTTCCTTCAATCCGGCATACACTGCTTCCGAGCTCTTCTGGGTAGCGAATAGCCCGGCAGAAAGTACGGTATAGGCGAATACTGCCGCCACGACCACGAAGGCTATCAGGATGATGGCTGTCTCCAGCCCGGTGATACCTTTCTGTCCTTTGTGTATCTTGCAAAGTTTTTGCATCATTTTAATTGCTTTCCTCCTTAATTAAATCCTGTTGCGGGAAGGCTTTCAGGCACTTCCCATGTATTACCCGTAACAGGTGCTACTAACGCAGGTTCATTATGGTGTCAAAGTAGGCAGGCGTGGTGCGCTCAAGTTCCAGCACGGCGCCAACCGGAGTGCTGAGAATTACGCTGAACTCCTTGTTAACTGTCAGGTCAGTGCCTAGAGCGTCAATAAGGTTGCCGCCAGCGGTAGTGTCGGTAGCGCTCCCGATGGTGATCTGGAACTTCTCGTTTGACTCCAGCAGGTCATCGCTGTCGGCGGAGCCCAGCTTGGTTATCGTCCAGTAAAGGTCATCCACCGACTGGTTCTGGTCGATATAATTGATGACGACCTTATGGCTGCTGGTGGTATTTGCCACGCCGGTATTAGCTGACGCTGCTGTCGGTTGGGTGAAATCCATTGGTTCTCCACCAAGGGCATTGGATACGATGAAACTTAGCTGCTTTATGGTACCGTTAGCACCGGTAGTGCCCGCTGTAGCGATAACACCGCTCCGGAGTTCCAGCGAGCTCTGGGCTTCCTTCAAGCCGGCATAGACTGCCTCCTGGCTCTTCTGGGTAGCGAACAGACCGGCAGAAAGCACGGTGTAGGCGAATACTGCCGCCACAACCACGAAGGCTATCAGGATGATGGCTGTCTCCAGCCCGGTGATGCCCTTCTCGTTCTTCCACATTCCCTTTAAAATTCTTTCCAACTTTTTTTCCTCCTGTTTGTTTTATTGGCTTTGTAACCCGCCTTGACGTAGTTATGTTTTTCAAATCTCTGGTTTTTACGTTAGCCTCACCCCCTTCCTAAATTTAGTTCTCGAAGGCATATACTTGTGGATTGCAAGCCTCTCCATCTAACCGACCATTCATCGACCTCCTCAGTACAGATTCACTATCTGATTAACCCTGGCAGGCACGGTCCGCTCAATAGTGAGCACCGCTCCCGAGGGCGGCTTGACTTCTAAAGCAAACTGATGGTAAGGACCCACTTTCTCGGCATCAGTAGAGGCGTTGTCCGTAATCGTGGAGAGGTCTACAGTAATAAGGAATAACTCGTTGGGGTCCAGCATGGAATCGTTGTCGGTGGTGGTTAGCTTGGTCGTTGTCCAGTCCAGCGTCGGGTATTGGTTATACTCATCGGCATAAGAGATGATTACCTTATTATTACCGCCAGAGGTATCGGTGAAATCTATGCCTCCACTCCCCTGGGTAACTCCCAGGGTAAGATACATCTCCGTCCCAAAACCACTCTCCATCTTAATGAAGACATTGCCTTTCAGCTGCATCGTGGCACTGACTTCCGATAGTCCGGCATGAACGGCTTCCTTAGCTTTCTGGGATGAATACAGTCCTGCAGTCAGTACCACATACGCCAGTGTTGAAGCCACCATGACAAAAGCAATGAGGATAATGGCTGTCTCCAAACCGGTGACACCTGACTGGTCGTCCTTTATCCTTTGTGCCAGTCTCGCAAACATAAGCTCCCCCCTAATGACAAAAATCAGGTGACTTCAATTTACCTTTACTGGCGCCCAGGGAATACAATGACATCACCGATTTTAATGAACCACCCACCCCAATATTCTTTGGGGGTTTACCTAGTACTAAAGTCGGGAGCGCCCCTAGGAGTAAATGGGGGTTAGCCCCTATTGCAATAGTCAGGGTAAGGTGAAAGAATTAAAACCAGTTTTCGCACCGCACCAAAAGAAAGACGGTAGCCAGAGATGAAAAACTCACAAATATCAGAGACGGCTTCGGATGACAGAACGGCATTCGCCTCATAGCGAACAGCCCTTAAGGCTTGGAGAGCAACTCGGAAGCTAGCCAACGCCAGATAAAAGGGGTTATAGAATGGCTAATACGAAATCACAGACCATAAGGCTCTTCGTAGTGGAAGAGCAGGAAATCTACCGGGAGCTATATAAATCCATCCTCCCATCGATGGCTGCGGTGGAATTGCTTAAAGTCTCATCCAGCGAAGATTTAGCCGAGATGGACCGTTTTGTAGCCTCAGAAACTCCAGATGTATTAATACTAAGCACCAAGAAACTAGACAACAACATTATTGATAGCCTGGAAAAAATACGGATAGCTTATCCTCAAATCGGAATCGTCCTACTACTTGTCTTCTACACGGCTCAGGATATCGACTCACTGCGTAAGCTGGCGCTAGCCGGTAAAGGCGGCATGGCTCTTTTCCTGAAGCAGTCTCTGGACCTGACCGACCAGCTTATGGGCATCATCACGTCGGTTAACCGCGGACAGGTTATTCTTGACCCCTTACTTACTTCCTTCCTGCTAATGGAAAAAACGGAGAGCCCGTTTCTGAGCCAGCTCACCGCCCGGGAGTCAGAAATCCTGGGTTTACTGGCCAAAGGATACACCAACTCAAGCATCGCCGATGTCCTTTTCATCGATGTCAAAACGGTGGAACATCACATCAATAGCATGTATAGCAAATTGAGGGCCGGGAGCGATTTCAACAACAGGCATCCGCGAGTAAGCGCCGCCCGGCTTTACCTTGAAGCCGTGGGGGAACTATCAACATCAGCTATTTCATAAAGCAGTGCCATCTCTTCTTCCCCACCAGATATCACCACAACCAGAGCACCAGCTCCTTCACATTCCAGCCAACTACCAGTATGAGGAAACCAATAGCCGGCAGAAGAAGCTTGCCTGGAGCCAGCCAGGCAATAAGAAGCGGAACGAAACCCTTAATAAGTATCAATAGCGTTGGTATCGCCAGGAGATTTCTAACCACTGGATTCAGCTCATAGAAACCGGCGTGTGCCGCAAACGCCGTCAGGACAAGGTCAGCCTGGTTTAGCAACACAAAAATAACCTTCTCCGCCACGTGTTCATCAAAGCTGCCGGCAGACATAAACCGACGGGCAATCATCCCAATCCCCTAGCTCTGATTCGCATCAAGATAGCCTCGATACCATGTTAAATGGTGCAATACTCTGGCGGCACGGTGCGGACTGGTAAATACCGGTATCTTCTCTCGAAGAAGGTAAGCATTGGTCTCCGGGTCGTTTACCGGTGTCACTACGAGCACCGGCTTACCGTATTCTGCTGCTCTCTTCCTGAGCATATCCAGGTTCTGCTTTTGCCCGTCATCAAAAACCTTTATTTCCTCAGCATTGAAGTGAAAGGTATTTGATAGATAGTTGGTGCCAATCGCCACCGGAGCCTGCAACAGGACGGCATCAATATTTTCATCCTCCATCAGCGCCCAAAGGGAGGAAAGAATAATCGAGTTATCAACAGTGGGTCCTATGCCTACCAAATCCACGGGATTGGCGTGGGGCCAGCGCGGCGGTAATAACGCATTTAACTTCTCTATGGTCACCGATGCCAAGGGAGCTATCACCAGGCCCTCCCGCTCACATGCCTCGGTGGCTACTACTCCTAATCCCCCACCAATAGCCAGAATACCGATGCGGTTGCCGCGAGGCAACGGCTGATGGAGCAGGGCGAGAGCTACATCGTTTAGCTCGTCATCGCCACCCACTCTTATCACCCCTGCCTGCCTGAAGGCAGCGTTATAGACTGCTTCAGAGCCGGACAAAGCCCCGGTATGGGAGCGGGCAGCCCTGGCCGCCTCCTTAGTTCCCCCGGCTTTTATAGCTATGATTGGTTTTTTAACCGTTATCTCCCTGGCTAACTGAAAAAAGCGCCTGCCCTCTCTCAATCCTTCTATATAGGCGGTAATAATTCTGGTATCCTCGTCCTGCCCCAGGTACTCCAGATAGTCCTCAAAGTGCAAATCAGCCTCATTCCCGCTGCAGACAAACTTGCTGAAGCCAATGCCCAAATCGATGCCTTGAAGAACTATCCGGTTACCCAAGTTACCACTCTGGGCTATGAGACCCACCGGACCAGGCGGAATCTCTTTCGTCCAGGCAAGAGTCGAGACATTAGACGATGTATCGGCATGCCCCATAGTATTGGGGCCGATAATACGTATGCCACCCCGCCTGGCGGTCTCCATCATTTCAGCTTCCAGTTTTCGGCCATCTTCACCCGTTTCAGAAAACCCGCTGGAAATAACTACGGCAGCGTTCACGCCTTTCTGAATGCATTCCTGAAGTACCGCCGAAACCAGGGAGGCCCGCACCACTATGACTGCCAGGTCAATGGAATCGGGGATATCCGTCAGACGTCTATAGGCCAGCTTGCCCATAACCTCGGAGACGTTGGGATTCACCGGATAAATACGCCTCTCGGAAGCAAGGAGACGCCACATGATATTAAATCCCCAGGTTCCCGGCGTATTGGAAGCACCGATGAGCGCCACCGAATTGGGCGCAAATAGGTTCTGCCAGAAGCTATTATTGCTTGAGTTAATACCGTTATTGCTATTCAATACTCCACCAAGATTTTACATATTGAACACCCACATGTCCAGTTTTACCCGGTCCTTCATTGTGCCAGAATTCAATTTACCATGAGACGTATGCTATGATAGTCTATTAGATAAATACAGGCATTATTTAAAGGAGACAGCATGCCCTTAGACAGCTCCCAACTGGATAGTGTTAAGCAGTGGATAGAGTCACATAGCCCTATACTGAACTGCTCCGTTTGCGGCGGTAATGAATGGGCTATACAGGGCGACCTGGCTTTTTCACTGCTGGTTGAACCCAAAGACGGCAGCATCAACCGCAATAAAGGCTACCCCATGGTAGCGCTCAACTGCAAGAACTGCGCCCATGCCATCTTTTTTAATGCCATCCAGATGGGTATAATGGGGCGTCACTAATTACAATTGCCGTCACGGTAACTCTCTACTGAAACGGATTGATTATAAAATGGCTGATAATGACATTGAATACTGGGTAGGTTTTAGTTTAATACCGGGTATCGGGCGGGTCAGGTTCACCCAGCTTGAGAACCACTTTGGGAATCTGAGGAATGCCTGGACAGCCACGGCAGTTGACCTGAAGAGCGCTGGCCTGGACCGCAATACCGTCAATTCCATCACCAGCTGGCGGCCCAAGATTTCCCTGACTGCCGAGATGGAAAAGCTGGAACGCTTCGGAGTCAAGGTGCTCAACTGGCATGATGACGGTTATCCTGCCAGACTCAAGGAAATATACGATTATCCCCCCATCATCTATATCAGAGGCTCTTTACTCCCTCAGGACGAATGGTGCCTGGCCGTGGTGGGCACCCGACGGGCTACCGTCTACGGTCGGCAGGTCACCGAAGAGATTACCGCTGACCTTGCCCGGAGCAAAATAACCATCGTCAGCGGGCTGGCCAAGGGGATTGACACCGTAGCCCATAAGAGCGCCCTTGAGGTCGGTGGCCGCACCCTGGCGGTATTCGCCTGCGGCCTCGACACCGTCTATCCGGCGGAAAACGCTAGCCTG
>JAHJRU010000237.1 GCA_018830745.1 Chloroflexota bacterium | reverse complement strand
TTACATCAACAATAGACAGTCTGGTATGACCTAACACTGTGCCATTAAAGGAGAATATTCCCCGGTCATCAGGTCCCCGATGAGGCAATGCATCCAGCATCCTGTTGACCGTCTGCGTATCTCTCGTACCAAAACATCCGGCTATTCCACACATAATCCTACCTACCTTTCTTCCATTGTGTTGCTATATGACTTATGACTTATGAATTACGCTTTCACTTCCTGGAAAGCATCCAATACTCTAATGGCGTCAAAACCGTCCACACAATAGGCATCAGCGCCTATTTCCCTGGCATACTCATCGGAGACGGCGGCCCCTCCAATCAGAACCTTCACCTTATCCCTAAGGTCACTCTCTTTAAGTGCTTCTATCACGTCCTTCATAACCAGCATGGTAGTCGTTAGCAGCGCCGAGAGTCCCAGATAATCCGGCTTGGTATCTCTAATGACGCCCACAATCTTCTCCGTAGTCACATCTATACCCAGGTCGCTTACTTCATAGCCAGCACCCTTGAGCAAGATAGCCACGATATTCTTACCGATATCATGAATGTCTCCCTTGACCGTAGCGATGATGAATTTACCCTTGGTTGTCATGTTTGACTCTTCGAGAAGCGGTTTAAGAATATCCATAGCCTCACCTACGGCTTCTGCCGAGGCCAGCATATCCGGAATAAAATACTCTTTGGCAGAAAATTTTTCACCAACAACCTGCATCCCGGCCGTCAAGCCCTGGGTAATAATTGTCGCTAGGGAGATTTTCTGCTCACAGGCCAGCTTGGTTAGCTCCACTACTCCGGGCATGCCAACCATCCCCTCATCCACCCCTTCATCATCCGCAGTCTTTCTGCCCTGGATAACACTCTCCTTAAGCTGGGCAATCAAGTCTTCACTCATTAATCATTCCTCTCTTCATACACGTTTAACCTGGGGAATAAACCGGGAATATCTGCGAAAATTTGCTTGGTGGTGACCGGGTTTATATGCTCCACCGGCCGCGCCAGAAGCTCCTGCATTCTCTCATAAGCCAGAGGCAAAACATTATCCGATTCGCCGTCTCCCTCAAAGGGATAAGGTATTGATAGTGCCCCGCTGCGGAGCAATGGGCGGAGATAACGCACGTACAGTTTCTGCGGCGTGGCAACCACTTCCCTTATCTGTTTCAGCACATCCTCTAGCTCCGTTTGGTCAACCTGCGGCGGTCGGAGGAAGAACTTAAGCATCCCGAAGTGGGCGTCATCCAGAACCGCCTGAAGGGGGCAGAAAGTGGAATTATTGTCCAGCAGGCCGTAGGCACAATGCAGGTACTGCGGTCCGCCCAGGGTAACCAATATGTCCGAGAACAATCTTTCCACCGTAGCCTGCATCCCCGGCGTCTTGGTATCGCAGACACCGGCGGTAGAATAACACGGTAACTTATAGAATCGCGCCATCTGCACACAGTCAATATTGTACTGGCTGGCTTCGGGAGCACCGTATGAATCATTTAGATTGTCCATACGTGCCCTCACCGGTACGCTCCCGTACAGCATAGGTGTCCCCTTGTTTACCAGCTGACCCAGCGTTATCCCGGCCAGAACCTCGGCATTTATCTGGGCTATGATACCGTTCTCCTTGGGTGGCGCCGTTGTTCCCGCCTGCGGCGAAGAAGAAACCACTGTCGGCAGTCCCCGACGGCAGATTTCAATCATCGTCTGGGTAGTGTCATCCACGAACTGCAGCGGGCTTTTTACCAGGCAGGTAATAAAGGATATTATGGGGTTCTCCTTTAGCTCTTCTTCTCCCCCGGCTATCAGCCTGGCCATATTTACCACGTTATCCAGCTGCTTCAGGTTGGTCAGTCCGGCCATAAAATGCTTGGTATTATTATTCAGAGAAGCAAAGAACTTGTTGACGTCCTTGTTGTCCTCGGTAACATCCTTGTCCTGGATATTCACCGGGCGGATGAAGGCGTCCAGAGTTTCCAGGTGCTCAGCCAGGCGTGATGCCTGGCAAAGGTCCGCAACGGTACCGCGCCGACGGGTAAATTCCGGCACGCTCACCTCAATACCGGGGTCAGATTTCTTGACATATGGCTGAAAATCAACATCAAGCCAGATGTTGGTCTCGGAACCGGATACATAATATACCCGCGGCTCCCCGCCATTCATTATCAGAGCATTGTCCGGGTTCCGGGCACCGAGTTTAACGGTCTTAGGCGCGCTCTCAAGAGCCTGAAGAACAAGTTGCTCCGGAATGTTGATATGCCAGCAGGGATTATCGCCGGAGTCAACTGTAGCAACCTCGGCCCCAAAGCTGTGGAATATTTCCACGGCTTCACGGTTATAAGATAACAGTCCCGGGTCACGCAGAATCTCCATAGAAGCCTGATGCACCTGCGATACCTGGTCATCAGTCATTCGTATATATGGATGATGAACTAACACTCCTTCTCTGGGCACCTTAATCCTCCTCTTATCAAAAAACCGTTTCTCAAATCCCTATTCCGCTCACTATATTTGCCGGGCCGCAGTTTTGACCCGCAACCATAATATTCAGTTTTGCACCTCTTCCGCCTTCCCGTCCCGCTGTTGATTCAAGCAGGCGAATAAATAAATATTATTATTCACCAAGTTGATAGACAAAATAACACAAGTCTGTGGGAAACTTACGGGGTAGCATTTAAAGCACTGACGGCCGTGGAATTCAACGAGGGGTTTTGAGCGGTAGGAATGATAAAGAACTAGATGGAACTATGGATGGGCTGATTGATCTGTCAACCAATCTGAGAGGCGTGGTAAGTTAGACGGATAAGCAGACCCCATGTATAGTATTGGCTTTCTAGCTTCAGATCACTCCCTTACCTCCTGGCGAGATTCCCGCTCCTTTCCTGAAGGCTGTCACTATCCTAACATATCACCAACCCCTTGTCCAACGCCGTTTTCGGCAGTTAGCATGAATATGCGGGGTAGTTTTTCCACCATCTAGTACCCCTTACCATCGATAACATCTCCTCAACCAAGGAGAAGTTATCTGTCAAACTTTTATGTCCGCAGCCAGCCTAAAAGCCCCAAAAATAAATTTCGGGGACGGCAAATTTCTTTTCTGCCACCCCCTGGAGCACCGGATAAACTGCTCATAAATTATGACATAAATATGGGGAGGGGGAATAAAATAGTGGGCAGGGAAACACCGCAGGTTCCTTTGGGAGCTCATACGAGCCAACCCGCCAAAAACATGGTGCCCTGCCCTCCTGGCCAAACCCGTATGAAGTATGATGGGATCTCCTCTTGAGGAGTCAGCCCGTATCTAAACGCTAAGTTGGGGGCCAGGAAAATAGAGGCTAAGGCTGCTCACCGATGTGAAGATAAAACAGAAACGATACCTTGCTGGGGTCATTGACTAAAAGAATATAGTAT
>JAHJRU010000236.1 GCA_018830745.1 Chloroflexota bacterium | reverse complement strand
TGCACCAGGTGGTCGAGAGCCAGCACTTTAATGTTGTTCTCCCCGTCGAAAATGCGTATGGCAAAGTAATTGGACTCTCTGGTGTAATTCTCCTGCCATGATTCTCTAAACTGAAAGAGCACGAGGGATGCCAGGACCATTTCAATCATGACAGTCCATGCAAGGATGTTCTTCACGGAAAGAGACCACCTGCCGGGGACTTTCCAGACAAACCAGGCAAGTACTCCGGTCAAGAACAAGGCTATGGCTACCAGCCAGACTATCATATTTGTGCCGAACCAGAGAATAAAATAAAAACCGGTCATAAAGGTTCCCAGAATCGCCCCCGCCGTGGAGCAGGCATATATCGTGCCTACCACCCCGCCGGTTTTTCCCAGGTCAGCCAGGGTTAGCTTGATAACCATGGGGGAAACCATACTGAGGACGATTGCCGGCAGGAGGAAGATACAGGAGGTCTTGAACATGAAGTTCCATATTATGGGCAACTCGCCGAACCAGTCGTCAGAAGTCACTATCCTGATAGCCGGCAGTATGGTAATGGTCAATGCTGCACCAACGAAGAACATGGTTGCCAATAACAACGGGGAAGGATATCTGTCAGCTATTTTGCCCCCGAGGTAGTTACCCAGGGCAATGCCAGCCAGAATAATGCCTATAATGCTGGTCCAGGTATATAGCGAGACGCCGATGTGCGGGGCTAGTAGCCTGGCAGCTATCAACTCGATTACCATTACACAGAAACTGCTGATGAAGGCAATAGTGTTGGCTTTCCACAGTGTACTTATGCGGTGCATAGGGAACCTCCAATTAAGTCTGTTACTGGCGAGGGAAAAAGATTCTACCCAGGAGGGTGTTCTCCACGGAGACTGCTCCTTCGGGGCATGATTCCTGGCAGCAGTAACAACGAATACAGCGGCCATATTGGTAAACGGGTGGCTTGGATTCATCTCCCTCGGGCCAGTTGACGGCTTTCGGCTCAACGGGACACAAACTAACACATATGCCGCATCTGTTGCATTTTGCCGGGGCTATGGCTGGTCTGGGGCATATGCGGTTCTTGATGAATGTCCTTAGACGTCCGCTCGGGTATGGGATGGGAGGCCTTCGAACTACCTCAAAATCCCGGTCGATGAATCGCTCCACCGGCTGTCCAACTATTTCGATATTCTCGTAGTGGTATGTTCCCAACCCTGCCTTTTCACCCGGCTTTGATGTAGGCACAAATTCAGGTTTCAGGTCGATGATTTTACAAGCTATGGAATCCAGGGCGACAGGGTCGCGGGAGAATAACAGCACGCCCAGCTTCCGGGGCTTTCCGCCCCTTGGGCCATTACCTTCCATAGCCATAATGCCATCCATGATGTATAGACGTGCTTTTATCAGGGTATTCAAATCCACCAGCATGGTGGCAAAATCATGGGGGTCGGGCATTTTGAGGTGATACTGGCTTTTTAAAGTCCCGGGGACACATCCAAACTGATTCTTGACCGCTCCGGTGAGCCTGGTAAGCGGGTGTGTTTTCAATTTGGATATATTTACCATGCCGTCAGCTTCCAGGACGCCATTGGCGATAACAAACCTCTTGTTTAAAAGCGCATCCTGGTGGCTAATGGAAGCCCCGCGGTCAAAATCGGCCAGTTTCATTCCCAGTTCATCAGCCACCTGTTTCAAATTGGCTTTTTTCACATGCCACTCACACTTTCCGAAACTGGGAGAATCCCCATAATATACCTCAACTCCGGCATTCTTTAACAGTTTTCCCACGGCTACGAACACGGAGGGATGGGTGGTGACGCACTTCTGGGGACTGGTACCAAGCAACACATTTGGCTTTAATACGATTCTTTCGTCGGCTTTAAAGAAATCAGAGGTTCCCCCGAGAAGTTGGATTCCTGCTTCGATGGCACCGTTCACCTCTTCATCATCGTAGGTATCACACTGCACCAGGGCCACTACTGACTTGCTCATGAATGGCTATCTCTCACTCTTGTGCTGGTTGCTCTGCAAGCTGGTATTATTTAAATTTGTCTCTCAACTTATCAAATTCCTGCTGTTTGTCAAAGTCCTCCTGGCTCAGAGGTTCGCAGGATTTTACCTCGTTGCCGGCTATGCTAATGGTGTGTAAGGCTCCGCATTTCCAGCATTTGTACGGACCCGCATAGCTTGCATCGGCGATTGAAAAACTCCCCTCAATATTACATTGCAGGCATTTAATCTTAATCAGCATAGTCTACCCTCACTTTCGATATTATTTACTGGCTAGGTTCTTATTCACTCAACCGCATAAGACTCTATCATCTGGTATATCCTTCTACCAGTCAATTATTTCAGCACCAGCCATTATTTTCCACTGCGCCGGGTTGCCTTCCATTCCTCTGATTCCCGTATTAGCTCGCGCGCATTATCCAGGTAAGCTTCGGAGTTCTCCAGACCGGACAGCATTACGGCGATTTCTCTGACCCTCGGTTCTCCATCAAGGCTTTCTATTATACTGAGCGTGCGGTCGCCGACGGTCTCCTTATGAATAGCGTACTGTGCGTCAGCAAAGGCAGCGATTTGCGGCAAATGAGTGACACAAATAACCTGACGGTTCTGAGCCAGAGTCCAGAGTTTTTCTCCTATTATTTCTCCACTTCTTCCACCAATGCCAATGTCGATTTCATCGAAAACAAGCACCGGAATGTCGTCCGCCTCAGAAAGTGCCCCTTTAAGTGCCAGCATGAAGCGTGAAATCTCGCCGGTGGAAGCAATTCTGGCTAATGGTTTTAGGGGTTCCCCGGGATTAGTTGAAGCCATGAACTCTACCTGGTCAACTCCGTCCTTGGTAAAGGAGTAACATTTTCCATCTGCGAGGAGGAGCCTCTCCTCCGCCTGCCTTTGAGTTATAGAGACCTGGAACTCGACCTGTGACATGTTTAAATCCTGAAGCTCTCCCTTCACTTTTATCACCAGCTCCTCTGCCGCCCGGATACGTGCTTCGGAGAGCGCCGATGCCATCCCGCCCATCTCCGTTGTCAGATTGCCTCGCTTTTCTTCCAGGTGAGCACGCCTTTCAGTGGAGTGAGCTATATCCTCCAATTGTCCCTCCGCTTGTTCGAGACAGGTAAGAATTTCGGCAATCGTCTGCCCGTATTTCCTCTTCAGACTGTTTATGAGCTCTAACCGTGATTCCACCGCTTCAAGTCTCCGGGGGTCATACTCCAGACGGTCGCTGTAAGAACGAATATCGCGGGCTACCTCCGCCAGTCCCTGTACCGTCTCTTCCATGTAATCCAGCTCCGACTTTAAAGTGGGATCCACCTCCACCAGCTTTTTCATGGCCAGTAAGGCTTCGTTTAGTTTCTCAAGAGCCGATACTGACTGAGGATATTTGTCTGCCCCATATATAGCCTGGTAGGCTTCGTAGGAAGATGCTTTCAGCTTCTCGGCAGAGGCTATCACTGTCCTCTGGTGCTCCAACTCCTCCTCTTCCCCTTCCTGTAGTTCAGCTCGACTTATTTCGTCTATCTGAAAGCGCAGGAATTCCTCCCGTCGCGCCGTGTCTTTCTCCTCCTCCATAACTGTCTTGAGCTCCTGTTCCACTTGAGCCAGCTCCACCGCTTTGGCGCTGAAATCACGCCTCAGGTCAATGGTCCCGGCGTAGGAGTCCAGGAAGTCAAGCTGGTATTGGCTGTTCAGGAGAGACATGTGCTGAGTTTGACCATAGATATCGAGCAGGGAGCGCCCGATTTGATGCAGCAGCCCCTTGGTTACGGCATGCCGGTTTACCCGTAAAACATCGCGTCCCTGCCGGCGAAACTCACAATACACCACCAGGGTCTCCTCTTCAGCTTCCAGCCCGTTTTTTATCAGCAGTTCCCTGATTTGAGAGAAGCTTTCATCTTTTTTAGGCAAAGTGAAAATCCCCTCTAAATGAGCCTCAGCAGCTCCATGACGGATTACGTCGTCCCCCGCCGTACCAGCCAGAAGTGCTTCCACCGCGTCAATAATAAGGGATTTTCCTGCCCCGGTTTCGCCGGTAATAACATTTAAACCGGGACCCGGGGACCAGTCTATCTCCTCGATTATGCCGAAGTTACTGACTCTTAATTCAGTTAACATTGCCTAATGCTTCAGCTTTAGCCCTCTTTTTCCATCTGGTTATATCCTACAAATAATGTGGTGTGGTCTGCAACTACGGCATAGCAGTATAAATGGGGTCTTAAAAAACGAGACCCGCATTGGCGGCGGGTCTCATCAGTATCGTCATAATCCCAGAACCATTACAATTCTGGTCTCATCGGCATTACTCCACCGGCTTCCATCTATCACCTGCGGGAACTACCTCCAGCTTGGGCAGTCCGAATTTGTCCCGCATCTCTATTATCTGGCGTATCATGGTCGACGGTTTCTTAATCATATCCTTGAATTCTTCACCGGTGTAAGCGCATCTCATCGGAGCGATTATCTCTTTGGGGTCTGATATCTTCTGCATCATCCTCATTATCATGTAGGAGTCCGGTCCAATCTCCGGAATGGTGGTCATCCAGGGTTCGCCCACATCCACGGTAAAGAGGCCGGGGTATCCTTTCAACAGCAGCGCCATTTGCAGATAGATAAGCGAGTTAATCCAGGTAAGAAGCTCCTTTTCGCTGGTGCGTTCGGGGAACTGGTCCAGTTCTGTCATCATCTGGTGCCCACGGTCTGCGATGTATCCGTAGGGACACTCGGCGGACACGCGGCTATGATATTCTCCTCGCTCTTCACCGGGGACCCCATACTTCTCACAAAGGTCCTTCCATATCTCGGCGGTGTCCAGTGGTTGCTGAAAAGTGCTGAAGGGAGGGAGTATATGGGAGATATAATTGCTGCGGATGGTCCGCATCCCGGTCTCGGTATTGGCGATGTATTCTACGTTCCATGGTGCTACCGCATCCAGCATTTCCGGCTTATACTCCGATGACCAGAGTTTGCCCCCCGTTTCATTCACTATGTGCCTCAGCACTTTCTCCTCATATTCCAGCTGCTTCTCCGAGGTGAACCCGACGACAACCATATAACCGCTGGTGTGAAAGTAGCCTTTAGAGCGCTCATTAGCTTCAGCAATGGTATAGGAACACATTGAAGCATTGAAATCACCGGTCATATTAATGGCAATTCCTATGCCCGAGCGCGCCAGTCGGCGCGTTCCTTCACACATGGTGGCCAGGTCAGGATATTCAAACCAGAATATCTTGTGTCCGGGATGCATCGGCGGCCGGTCAAATGTCTTTTCCTTGGCCTCTTCAAAGTAATGCTCGATAGACGGACGCCCTCGGTCCTCCGGGAAGGGTTGCCCCCCTACCCAGGGGTGTATTTTCAGCGTTATCTCGGTAACTATCCCTCTGGTCCCACCGAATGAGCCCTTCATCATCCCCATGAGATTTGGCCCGGGGAAGCGCTCCGTGAAGGGAATTTCATCGGTTCCGCTCACCGCTGACGAACCGATTTTCAGAATACTGCCATCGGCTTCAACCATGGTCAAGCCAACGGCATTCCTGGCCAGACCGGAGTATTTCAGGTCTGACTGCCATAGTCCATAGGTCACGTATTGCGAACAGGGCTTGGCAATAGCTCCATGCCAGCCGGAACCGCCCAGCCATAATCCCCTTTTAGCGGACTCATGGTGGATTTTGCCGTAGTCAATAAAAGGCTGAATGGTTATCCTCATGTTTTCCTCATCCACCCAGAGTTTGTCCATTCGCCTCATACTCAGCATTACCGTTCCCGGCACCGTGGGGGCGCTGGCCAACTGCATGTTCCCCACGCAGACGAGATGGAATCCGTAGCGGTTGGCTGCCCGGACGACACCCTGGACTTCCTCGGTGCTGCTGGCCATAGCTACGGCGGCGGCTCGCATTCTGGGGTCTCTCTTCAAGACCCTTAAGCTGGCGCCGGCATCGTCAGTATTAACCACATAGGCTTCAATCATGGCTCTATCTTCAGTAACCCACTCCTTGCCAACCACACTTTCCAGAGCCCGATAAGCCTCGCGGGATAATTTTTGCGGAACTACCTTCTCTCTTGTTGCCATCTTTCTCTCCTTACTCCAGGGATTCCTGAATGATTTCAGCGATGTCTTTAATCTTCATCTTGGAGTCCGTGGCTTCCACGGCGTTTTTGAGGCTGTATTCGCACCAGGGACAGGCAGTAACCAGCGTATCAGCTCCCGTAGTAATCCTGGCTTCCTTTATCCGCTCCTGTGCGGCAAAGGCTGCCTGATCAGGGTAGGCTTCCAGAAGCCCACCGCCGCCGCCACAACACCACGTCTGGTCTTTAAATCGGTCCATTTCACGCAGATCAACTCCACCGATTCCATTAAGGAGCTTGCGGGGAACATCATAAACACCGCATTTTCTCCCCAGGTCGCACGGGTCATGGTAGGTGACCGCTTCCCTGGCTATCTCGCCCGGTTTAATTTTGCCTTTATCCATCAGCTGGTCAAACAACTGAACGGTGTGGACGACCTCGAAATTTAGGTCTCCCATCTCTACATATTCATTGGCGAAGGTATTGTAGCAGTGGGCGCAGGGAGTTATCACGGTTTTGACGCCGAGTTCGTTGAACGTCTTTATGTTCTCCAGGGCAAATTGCTCGAACATGCCCCGCTCCCCCATCAGAAGCTGGATGCCGGCACAACACCTCTCCTCGGCTCCCAGGATACCGAAATCAACGCCTCCGGCGTTCAAAACACGGGCAATGGTTTTGAGGGTGTCCCTGACTTTGGGTTCCAGCGCATACTGGCAGCCGGTGAACAGCAGGACTTCAGCCTTTTCGGCCGGTAATATCTTAACCCTGAAGTCAAGACCTTCCAGCCATTTAAGCCTCTCCTCTTTGGGCGCATTCAACGGATTGCCATTTTTAGTAGTGCTCTCATAAAATTTACGGTGCTCCGGCGGGGCCAGACCCTTATCTACTGCCCGGGCTCGGAGAGCTCTGAATACCTCCAGCGGACTTTCTTCCATTATACGAAGGGCATTGATGGTGCATGCCCCGCACATCTCACAGGAGAAAATAATTTCAGCGAAACGGTCTGAGTCATCCCAGTCGATTTCCTCCTCAATTAGCGCCCGAGCAATATGCATTCTACCCTGAGCAGAAAAGGTTTCCCATTTATGTAAAGCAAAAGGAGGGCAGATATCAGAAAACTGGTTGCTTCTCATGTACCAGCCGAAAACTTCCTTGCACATATTGCAGCGGTTGCAGTGCCAGACCTCGTCCCGGTATTCCTCCAGTTCCTTAAATCTTCCCCTGATATATTTACGCTTGTCTAATTCGTATCTTTCCGCTTCTTTCTTCAGCATCTTCTCTCCTTTAGAAGCAAAGTTGACCCGGGTTGAGTATGTTTTTGGGGTCTAATTCCTTCTTCCAGTCCTTTAATAATCTCACATAGGTTGGATTTACTCGACCGTAAATTATGTCAGCACAGGCACCATAGGGGTTGGACAGTAGCGCCCCTTTATTGGCCAGGAGCTTATTGGCTTCCAGCCACAATGCTTTGACCTTTTCAACTTCATCGGCATCATCGAGGTCGCAATGCAGATCAAATTCAAGATAACAGTTTCTGCCTCTTTCTATGGGCAGCATATATCCACCAATATCGCCTATCGGGTATCCCCTCTCCTGAGCCAGGGTGGTGATAGCTTCCTCGAATTGAGGAACATCTCCCAGCTTGGCATAACAGGTAACGGGATGGAACGAACCCTGGAGACGGGCTTTCTTCAAGGCTGTCCAGGGGTGCAGAATCGTATCCAGTAAAGTCGCCTCCAGCCCCTCTTCTCCTCCTAC
>JAHJRU010000235.1 GCA_018830745.1 Chloroflexota bacterium | reverse complement strand
ATGTGGGGAAGGGTTTCACCTTTACCGGTACCGATGTTGAAAACGCTATGCTCCAGGTTTTCAGCAAAACAGGCCAGAACTATGCCGTTGGCGATGTCCCGGTGGTAAGTGAAATCGTCCTTCTGGTCTGCCCCCTGTGGCAATGCCAGCGGTTGTTTTAGCATAGCGCTCTCGATAACCTTGCTGGTAATAGCTACCCTGCCATGACGAGCCTGACGCCCGATACCATAAGGCGAAGGAAATCTCAGGCTTACAATATCCATATCCATGCCATAGACGCGGCTATAATCCTGGCACATGTTTTCCATAAACATTTTGGTTGTCCCATAAACCATACTGGGTGCCTTGGGATAATCCTCGTCCAGCGGCTTATAGGTCGGGTGGTCATATTCCCCCCGCGTAACTTCATAGACCGCCTTGGAGCTGGTGGCAACCACCCGCTTGGCATCGGTAAGGCGGGCGGCTTCCAGGACATTAATCGAGCCTTCAACATTTACCCGGTACCCCATGTACGGGTTAGCCTCGGCATGGCCTGGCATCAGGGCACTCAGATGAATAATCCGTTCCACCTTGTATTGTTTGAGGGTATTTATCAGCCGGGGCAAATCCAGGATGTCCCCGACGACACCCTCGAATTTATCGGCTATATCCTTGAGCAGCATAAAGTCCAGATGTCGACTGTAGGTAACTACTTGTACACCTTGCTCAACCAGCTGACGGGTAACCCAGGCACCGATAACACCCATGCCGCCGGTAATCAAAACACTGGACATATTACCCTCCTGCCTAATCAAACTTTTCAGGTGTTGCCATGGCCACGTTGCGAGGTATTTATTGATAATTTTAGCCGTGGTGCAGAACCTTTGTCAATTGATAAAGGGTATTGACCATTAGCCCCGGGATACGTATAGTGTTCTAAAGTAAACTTGCTTTTAATTATGCCAGGGGCGGGATTGAGGTGTGCCAAAATGACAGAGTGGTCGGAGTTCTGGGATGAGGAGCTGGAAACCATGCCCGGCGATAAGCTGGAAAAGCTTGAGGGTGAAAAGCTGCGGGAAATGATTGCCTGGGCGTATGAGCGAACTGCCCTTTACCGTCGTAAATTCGACCAGGCCGGAATAAGACCAGCCGACATCAGGACGCGCGAGGACCTCAGCAAGTTACCCCTGACCACCTACCTTGAGGATTTCTGCCATACGCCAATCCCGGATAAACTGGCTGTTCCGCTGGAAGAGGTGAAGATAGTCAGCTCGACATCGGGCACAGTTTCCGGCTTCACCCAGCCGGTATTAATGACCGCTGGCGGATGGGATGAGTATGTCGACCTTGAAGCCAGGGGAAGATGGACGCTTGGCGTCAGACCCGATGATGTGGTGCAGATACTGAGTGGCTTCGTGTGCTGTGAAAGAGGCCATGAGCAATTGGGGGCGATGACGCTGCAAGCCCATAGCGGTCGGCGCAACCTCGACCAGCAGATAAAGCTGGGCGAGGTTATGGGAGTTACCGTCCTGGAGCATCTCCCCAGCATGGTGCTGCGCTATTTTGAGCGGGCTAAGGAGATGGGGATAGACATAAGGAAGAGCCAATTGCGGCTAGTCTCGGGAGTAGGCGAGGGGTGGGCAGAGACCTATAAAAAGGGGATTGAGGCGGAATACGGTATCCCTTTTCGCACTTTCTATGGCTCTATGGAGGCTTTAGGAGCGGGGGAATGCGAATACGGTGGGGGAATGCACATATTGGGCGGCGGCAGCCTTTATGAAGTTATCGACATCGAAACTCAGGAAGTACTGCCTCCTGGTGAAGAAGGCGAATTAGTGGTCACCCCCTTCCATAACCGGGCAACACCCCTGATACGGTACCGCACCGGTGATATTGCCAGTATAGGTCCTCACGAGACCTGTCCCTGTGGACGAACGCACCCCAAGATGTCTATGGTAAGGGGCCGGGTCTCTCAGATTATCCGTATGGCGGGCAAGAAAATTCTCCCCATGGATGTTGAGGAGGTGGTAGCCGGCATTCCTGAAGCAGGCGATGAATATCAAATAATAATCGATGCGCCGGGCGAGCTTGCCAGTTTGAAGTTAAGACTGGAACCAAAGCCCGGGGTCAAGGAGTCAACTTTAATAAGCCGGGGTGAGGAAGCCTTCAATCGCGAGCTGGGCGTGCGCTGCGAGATAGAGGTGGTGCCACCGGGAGCTATTGAACGGGCTCTCTTTAAAGCCCAGCGGGTTATCAAGACATTCAGCTGAAAAAAATAAGGCGGAACGCTGCGATGATAATGGATGTGGCTCTGGCGATAGGCGTAATGATAATAGTCGGCTTTCTGGGTGGCCGGCTGGCTCACCGCTTCAAGTTCCCCATGATTACCGGATACATTATTGTTGGTGTATTGTTGAGTCCCTCACTGCTTGATATTATCTCTGGTGCCGCGATAGATAGCTTGGACATATTTACTCATCTCGCCTTGGGCATAATTGCCTATTCCATTGGTGGCAGTCTTCATTGGGAGTCCATCCGCCGGCAGGAAAGGAGTATTTTAGCTATCGGCACGTTCCAGGGTGTTGGTGCCCTGGTTCTGTCCACGCTGGCGATAGCCTT
>JAHJRU010000234.1 GCA_018830745.1 Chloroflexota bacterium | reverse complement strand
TGGCATAGTGAAAATCGGTGCTATTGCGGTTCCGCTGGATACCAGATATACCCTCCACGAACTGACCTCCTTATTCAACGACTCTACGCCCAGAATGGTAATCTCCGAAAGCCCGGCCATGGAAACGGTGGTGGCGGCTCTGCCTCAATTCAAATACATAGAGCAGGTTATAGAAGTAGGTTCCAAGTATGAGGGGCAATTTCCTACTTACCAGCAACTAATGGCTGCCAGCCCGGCCCAGCCGGTGAATGTAGAGGTAAAAGACGAGGACACGGCTCATATTGCCTACACCTCCGGGAGCACGGCGCATCCCAAAGGGGTAGTCCTGTCACATGGAAACCTGGTAGCCCATGCCGACTCAACGGTGGAAAGGTTTCAACAGACTGAAAAGGACGTTAATGTCCTGTTTGCCTTGCCCCTGTATCACGCCTTCGGACTGTCGATACTGATGATTAGCTCATTTTATGTCGGCATTACGTTGGTAATATTTACGGGGCTGTCCGTCAGCAGCCTTATGGAGGCCATCGAGAGGGAGAAAGTTACCCTGATAATGGGCGTGCCCTATACTTTTGGACTGCTGGTTAACTGGGCTGATAAAGAGGGGATAAAGAATGATATAAGCTCTCTCCGCTATGGCGTTTCCGGCGGTTCGGCTTTACCGAACAGCTTTGCCCAGAGGTTCAAACAGCATTTCGACCGCAACCTCATTCAAATCTGGGGCTTGACCGAGGGCATAGCCCAGGATACCAGCCAGGCCATAGATGGTAGTGATAAACCCGGCTCATCAGGGAAAGCGTTGAAACGATGGGAAATGGCCATAGTGGATGACAACGGCCGGGAATTGCCGGCAAACACCCCCGGCGAGGTAATTCTTAGAGGGCCGTTTATGACCGGTCTATATAACAATCCCGAGGCCACCGCCGCAACCATAAAGAACGGGTGGCTCTACACCGGTGACATCGCCCGGCTTGATGAAGATGGCGAGATATTCATTCTGGGCAGAAAAAAGGATATAATAATTATCAAGGGGCAGAATATCCACCCCATTGACATTGAGGACGTTCTATACCGCCACCCTGAAGTGGCTGAGGCAGCCGTGGTGGGCATCGATGATGAAGTGCGAGGCGAGAGAACGAAGGCGTTCGTAGTGCTGAAAGACGGACAGACAGCCACCGACCGTGAGCTTAAGGATTTCTGCCGTGAGTACCTGGCTCGTTACAAGATACCCCATGAAGTTGTATTTGTGGATTCCTTGCCCAGAACTTCCTCCGGTAAGGTTCGCAAGGAAGACCTGAAGCAGTCCGGGTAGATGTCGGTGAGTGCAGGCAGTATGGCAAGGCGAGTTGTAGTAACCGGTTTGGGCGCCATCACTCCTCTGGGGGTTGGTGTAGAGAAAAGCTGGCAGGCTCTGTGCCAGGGAAAATCCGGCATCGATACCATTACCCGATTTGATGCTTCCCGTTTCAAAACCAGAATTGCCGGTGAGGTGCGGGGCTTTGACCCCCTCGATTTTATGGACCGCAAGCTGGTGCGCCGCAACGACCGCTTTATCCACTTTGCCCTGGCTGCCAGTCGGATGGCGGCAGAGGACGCCGGACATATTGTCAATTCCAGCAGCGGTGAAAGGACTGGCGTGTCCCTGGGCACTACCCTGGGTGGCATTGGAAGTGTGGAAAAAAACCACCAGTTGCTGCTTTCGGGAGCCGCCGACCGTATTTCTCCCTTTTTCGTCCCCGGCTTCCTGGCCAATATGGCCTCAGGGCAGATTGCCATTCAGTTCGGGGCGCGGGGGCCAAACAAGTGCTCATCGACTGCCTGTGCATCCGGGGCGCATGCCATCGGCGATGCCTTCCGGCTGATTCAGTGGGGCGATGCCGACGTCATGATTGCTGGTGGAACGGAGACCGGTATCAGTCCCATCATGTTTGCCGGACTGGATGCGGAGCGGGTGATGTCTACGCGCAATGATGCTCCGCAGAAAGCCAGCCGTCCTTTTGAGAAAGACCGCGACGGCTTTGTTACCAGTGAAGGTAGCGGGATAATCATTCTGGAGGAGCTGGAGTTTGCCCTGAGAAGAGGGGCTGAGATTTATGCCGAGATTATCGGCTATGGTGCCAGTTGCGATGCTCACCACATTACGGCTCCCGAACCCGATGGAGCCGGTGCCGCCAACTGTATGAGGCGAGCCCTTGATGATGCTGGTATTTCGCCGGATACCATTGACTATATCAACGCTCACGGGACAGCAACCCAGTTAAACGACCTGGCGGAGACCCGGGCTATAAAGAGCGTTTTTCAAGAACATGCCAGCAAACTGGTGGTAAGTGCCAATAAATCGATGCTGGGGCATCTGTGGGGTGCCGCCGGCGCAGTGGAAGCCATATTCTGTATCATGACCATTAACCAGGGCATTATTCCGCCAACCATTAACTATGATACGGCGGACCCGGAGTGTGACCTGGATTACGTGCCCAATGAAGCTAGAAAGGCCGAAATTGACACCGTCCTCTCCAATTCCTTTGGTTTTGGGGGGACTAACGGCACCCTGATTTTCCGGCGGTTCGTTTCGTAATGGCGTCTTTCCTCGTGGGGTAAAAGTGTTACATAAATTGCCTTCACTCCTCCAGCAACAGATAGAAGCCGGCATTTCCACCCTCGGACGGGGAGGGGTGGTGGCTTTCCCTACGGACACCGTCTACGGACTGGGTGCTGCTGCTGACATCCCTCAGGCTATTGAAAAAATATATCAGGTCAAGCAACGGGCACACGATAAAGCACTCCCGCTACTTCTGGAAGACATATCACAGATAAGCGAGGTCGCCTGCCGAGTATCCGAGACCGCCTGGCTCTTAGCCCGCACCTTTCTACCGGGGGCACTGACCCTGGTCTTACCCAAGTCCGATTCCGTCCTTGATATCATCAGCGGTGGCGGTCAAACCGTAGCCGTGCGGGTGCCCGCTCATGCCATCCCGGTGGCTTTGGTCAATGGTCTGGGCATGCCCATCGTAGGCACCAGCGCCAATATCAGTGGCCATCCCAGTCCGCTGACTGCCGATGAAGTCCGCGACCAGTTTGGGGATAAGATTGATTTAATAATCGACGGCGGTCGATGCCCCGGAGGTAAGGAGTCCACCGTGGTCGATGTTACCGGCGAAGTGCCGTTAATACTGCGAGAAGGAGCTATTCCCAGAAAGGCGCTGGAGGAAGTGTGCCAGGTCATTTAATTAATGGGGGAGCAGATAATGCACATTGCCATCGGCGGTGACCACCGGGGACTGCGGTTCAAACAGTTGGTCATTAAGGTAATAACTGATGCCGGTCATAGTTATCATGACTTTGGCTGTTTTACCGCGGATTCAGTAGATTACCCGGATATTGCCCGGGAGGTAGCCGGAGGAGTGGCCGGAGGTGCTTTTGACCGTGGTGTGTTGATATGCGGTACCGGCATCGGGATGTGCATCGCCGCCAATAAGGTTAAAGGGGTAAGAGCTGCCGTATGCACCGATGTTTTTCGTGCCCAGCGTGCCCGCCAGCATAACGATGCCAATATTATGTGCCTGGCGGCTGAAGATGAAAACAGTGACATAGCAGAGATTATAGATGCTTTTCTTACCACCCCATTCGAAGGGGGAAGGCACTCCATAAGACTGGATAAGATACGAGCGATGGAAGGTTAGGGCACCTTCGGCTTAGCCACCACTCAGAGATGCCCGCAATGCCTCTTCTAACTCGGCAGGAGTAACGGCTATTATCTGGTCTCCAGCTTGCAGGACAGTGGTGGCGGTAGGCACCTTGGGTTTTCGCTCCTTGCTGATGACCAGTGAGAGGATTGTATCCGGGGGTAAAGAAAGTTCCTTTATTGTCTTGCCTATCGTGGACGACCCCGGTTGAATTTTAATATCCACTACCTCCATCCCCTTATCCCTCAGATATAGGAGATGGGTAAGCGAATGGGTAGGCACTTCCTGCTTAATGTTCTCCAGAATGATATTGGTGCTGCTTACCGTAACGTCAATCCCGAGTTTCTTGAAAATAGCCTCATTACTGGGATTGCTTAGACGGGCTATTGTGCGTGGTGCGTTAAACCGATGTTTGGCCACCTGGCAGGCAACCAGATTACCTTCGTCACGAGCCGTCACGGCAATTAGCAAATCAGCTCGCTCGGTACCCACTTCAGCCAGGGTAGCTGTCTCACAGCCATCACCCCGGATACAAACACTACCCAGTTCATTGTTGATGAATTCCACCCTCCGGGCGTCCCTTTCCACCACTAAAACTTCATGGCCTTCATCCAATAGTGCTTTAGCCAGATAATAGCCCACCTGACCTCCGCCGATGATAACGATATACATGCTTTTGTCCTAATCCTCCAGCTTTTCCCTGAGCATCTGCGTCAGAATTGTGGTGGGGCTAAAGGCATCCAGTCCCAGGGTGCTGTATAACTCCTGGCGCAAGGGGTCATAAATGCGGCAGATTACCTTGGGCACGTTAAAAATGTGCTTGCATATCTGCGCCGCCATTACATTTCGGTTATCCCCCTGGGTTACGGCCACAAATGCGTCGGCTTTCTCTATGCCGGCTCTCCTCAGCGAGTCTTCCTCTGTGCCGTTGCCCAGCAGAGCTGTGCCACCAAAGTTCGGAGCCAGCCTGCGAAAACTGTAATCCTCGATATCCAATACGGTTACATCATGCCCATTGGCGTCCATAACCGAAGCCAGTTGAGCCCCAACTCGTCCGCAGCCCATAATAACTATTTTCATTCAGTTGCCTCACCCACAGGAACAGGCTGGTGATAAAGTATGACACGGCAAGAAGCGTTTTTAAAGACATAGGGCACTACATTGCCTATGGTAAATTGACCAAAGCGTCGCTTGTAAGTAACACCCATTAAAATAAGGTCGGCACCCAGTTCTACCGCCTCGTCAACGATAGCCGGCCCCACCTCGCGCGCTTGCAGGAGGTCGGTTTCTATTTCAATACCCACCTCTTCGGCAATGCTCTCCATATGGTCCAGTACGGCTTCACCTCTCTGAATATCCTGTTCGATTTCCGCCTCTACCGGTAAGGCTCGTTTAACGGTAATAACATAAACGGCCCAGACCTTACCCTTGTTCTTCTTAGCCATCCCGGCGGCGAGTCTTATTGCCTGCTCGTCGGCGTCAGTACCCATCACCGGTATTAAAATACGTTGAAATTCTACCATCGTCTATTCACCAAGTTGCTGGCAAGAGGTATTATAATCTTCCCGCCAGAAATCCACAAGAGCCGGATTACGAACCTCCACCTTCCTCGCTCTCCGTTTTGTGTCCAGTCGGCAGGTGTTGCCTCCTCCGTCGGTAAAAATAAAAAACAATCAGCCCAATAATCATCCAGATAATACCTCCCCAGCGGCTGAAGGGCTGGGTTATCAGTATTATCGTCCAGATAGTGGCGGTACTTAGCAGGCCTACTATGGCGCTCAACGGCAGCTCCCGACCCCAGATGCGAAGGTTAGCGCTGAGTTTAAAGGGGCGAGACAAATCCGGTTT
>JAHJRU010000233.1 GCA_018830745.1 Chloroflexota bacterium | reverse complement strand
TCGGCGCAGCTAGGACAGGAGTGCCCCAGACCAGCGTTAGTGCTAAAGCAAGCAGGCTAACTCCAACTATTCTCTTCATTATCTGTCTCCTTTTTCGGATAGATGTCTAACTGGCATAGTTATGCCTTAAATCTCTTTTCCTAATATCTTCTTCTTCAAAGTTTCCCATTCGCTCTTGGTCAGAACGCAGATATTATCCTTCTCTCCTATCTCAACACGCTTATCATCTATTCTGACTACCGGGCAATGTCCTGAACCGCACAAGTTCACAATCTTCATCATTTTTACCTCCCTTTAGAATTTTAAAGTCTTTTGTTCTTGTATCCGATTACCAGTTCATCATACTGCCGCCCATCATACCACCACCCATCCAGGCGCCAGAGTCAGAACCCATCATATTACCCCCGCCATTAGCGCCATGGAACTTCTCAGCACCTTCAGCCATTTTCTCCCAGTCACCACTCTGGCAACCTTCATACATTGTCTTCCAGGCTTCGTTGTCCGTTAATGTCGTTTCTCCATCTGCTGGCCCGTCGGCAAATACGGTAATCGCAGATCCTGCCACCAGACTCAGGGTCGTAATTATCAAACCGATCACTAATATCTTTTTCATTTCATTCCCTTTTCTAATGCTTATCTTTCGGAGTCTATCAATAGCATATGTATGTTTTTCTCACATCACAAATCACCTCCTAACTGTCAAGAGTTGGTTCACTTTTTACGGTTTCACTGCGTTTTGACTTAATGAAGTAAATCACGGCTGCCGCTGACACAATCATGATAGCTATCGCCAGTAGCTGCGCCTGCTGTAGCCCCCAAACCACGTTCTCCTGCCTCACAAAGGTGAGAGCAAAACGTCCCACCGAGTAGAGCGACAGGTAGCTCAGGAACAGCAGACCATCTTTGCTGAAGCGGTGGCGTAGCCTCAACAGCAGTAACAAAACAGCCGAGTTCCAGAATATCTCGTATACCGGATAGGGATGTGTGGGCACTCCGAGCAGGTGAGGCGGGATCATGGCACCTGGATGGGTATATATGAAGCCCCACGGTAAGGTAGTAATACCGCCATAGGCGTCTCCGTTGATAATGCAACCGACCCTGCCAATTATCTGAGCTACAAGCAGTGCTGGAACCAGAATGTCAAACAGGAGACCTATCGAGATTCTCCTTACTCTCGCATAGGCAATAGCCGCGGCTCCTCCACCGGCCAGCCCACCCCATATGGCTAAACCACCTCTCTGGAACTGCCATATTAGCATCGGATTAGATGCGTAGTATTCCCACTGGTCTATTACGTGGAATAATCTGGCGCCTATCAGCCCGCCTATGAGCACCCATGGTAAGAGGGAAAACATTTCATCCGGGGGCAGTCCTTTTTTTCTGGCCCCATAGGTAGCTATCAGTGATGCCGCCACTACTGCCAGCATTATAGCAAGACTGTACCAGCGAAGTTCGAAGAATCCAAATCGCAGAATCACTGGGTCAATATTAATGACAATTCCCTGCATTTACTCCTGCTCCATTCTTTATTATTGCCTCAGAATTATTGTTTCTACGCTCGATTACCAGCCTTACACCCTTCACCGAAGCTATACTCACTGTTTCTCCCGGCTCCAAATTATCAGAGCAGTTGGCAGTCCATAATTCGCCCTGGGACCGGACAATATATTGAGCATGGTCCAGCGGTTTCAGTTTGGATACTACTTCGGCTTTAGCCCCAATCAGGCACTCAGCCCCCGTCTCAACTCGCCTTCTCATTGCCTTGACCATGAGCCAATATAGAAAAGCGGATATCGCTACTATAACCAGATAAAGTGGCAAAGCTTGACCTATTGGCATAAACAAAAAGATGGGTAGCGCAATTACCGGCATTAATAATACTAAGTGGCACATCTTACTACCGCTGCCTCATTTCCTGAACTGGCCGTCGCTCAACTTTAACTACATTCTTTAGATCATGTTGATAACCGCACTGGAGGCACTGCTCATACCCTCCATGGTGGTCCCAATCAACTATCACATCTCCCCTGCATCTCGGACAACTCTTAAGCTTCATCATTGCTGCATTACCTCCCATTTGTTGCTCAGTGCACGCGTAACTTTGTAGGAATTCAACTATTTATTTCTCCTTTTCAACCTATGCCTTCATTCTAAAAACACAAGCTTAAACCAACCTTAGAGACTGCTTAGTTTAGGATAAGAATTTTCCTTTCATCTCTGAGCGTGGAGCAATCTCACTGACCTGACGGTATTCTCTCTCCAGACCTCCAGAGCTATTCTGTTGCCAGCCGGGCAGGACATCATCATGCCCAATAAGGGGGTCTCCGTCTCCAGACTGGCACCATTGAAACTGAGAATGACATCCCCCACTTGTATTCCTGCCCCGTCTGCCGGGCTACCCGGAACGACTTCGGTGATAAGAGCTCCGGACTCTATTTCAAGGCCATAGTATGCTGCCACTCCAGGACTAATCGGAAGATACGTGATTCCCAGGTCCATAAATGTTTCATTTTCCATGGCTATCTCAGGCGGTTCTGCTTTTTCAGGTTGGCCCGGCCAAAGGAAAAAAGTGAGTACTACTGCTATCACGACAATAGTGGTAACGCCGACTATTGTTATTCTTGTCTTATTCATTAAGGCCCCCTTAAAATAGAAAAGGCACCAAAAGATACTTCGTCTCGCTAGTATCTATGGTGCCACGGATTGATTAGAGGAAGGTTAAAACAACCTTATAGGATGCTTAGAGTTTCAGCCAGACGGTAAATACGCTGCCCCTGCCTGACTCGCTGGCGACGGTCACTCTGCCGCCATGCTGCTCAGCAACGCCCTTTACAATGGCTAAACCCAGGCCGGTACTGCCGCTAACCCGAGACCGGGCTTTGTCAACCCGGTAGAAGCGGTCAAAAATGTGAGGGAGGTGTTCAGGGGCTATCCCAACTCCGGTGTCAGCCACATCCAGCCGCACCCACCCGCCATCTTGATACAATGACAGCGTGATGGTACCTTCCTCTGGAGTATACTTGATGGCATTATCTACCAGGTTCCCCAATAGTTGTTTCAGTCTCTGTGCATCGCCCTTTATCACCAAGTCCTGTTGCTGGTCGATAACAATCTTTCGGTTCCCGGCCAGGGTCCGTGCCCGTTCGCGCTCGGTGAAGACAATCTCTTTAAGAGCCACCCTTTCTTGTGTTACCACCTGACCCGACTCGACCTCAGCCAGGAGGAGAAGGTCCTCCACTATCTTGGCCATTCGCATCGTCTCCTGCTCAATGGCTCTTAGCGACTCACGGCGGTCGTCCTCACTGAGCTTGCGTTTAAGCAAATCGAGGTTACCGCGGATGACGGTCAATGGGCCTCTCAGCTCATGGGAGGCGTCGGCCACAAAATTCTTTTGAGATTTAAAAGCCCTATCCAGGTGCTGAATCATTTGGTCGATGGTAGCCGCCAACTCACCGATTTCGTCCAGTGGCCCCATATAACCCACACGGCGGCTGAGGTCGGAACTGGTTTCTATAATCCTTGCCGTTCGGGTAATCTGTTTAACTGGTGACAGGGCATTCCTGACTACTGCTCCGCCTGATACCGCAGCCAATACCAGCGCCAGCAAAACGCTTGACAGTGTAGCCCATCTTAACTGTCTCATGGTAGTGTCTATGTGATTTAAGGACTGGGCTACTTCTAAAAGAAGAACCTGGTCCCTCAAATACAATGGCGAAACCATAACCCGAACCATGGCGTTGTCACCCGCAGCCACTGTCCCGATAGCATCGTTTCCGGCGAATCCTCGTGAGATTAGAGAGGGGTCTACCGGTAGCTCTTGTTCGCCGAGGCTACTCGATTTCACTACCACATTCCCGCTTCTGTCCAGTAGTTGAACATACACTCCCGGCGAAGCAAACTCGTTAATCGGTGGTAACTTGGAATGGATAACTTCGTGGTCTAAAGGGGCGGGGACTTCCTCCGGATTAAGGGTGCCGTGTATCCGTGCTGAAATGACTCTGAGATTATCATCTACCTGATTGCTGAGGTACCGTTGCAGCAGGATGTGGAGTACAATTCCCGAGAGAATAAGAATGGCGCATAAAATCAAGGCGAACCATAAGGTCAACCGCCAGCGAATTGGCATACATCTACTCCTTTAGCACATAACCCACGCTGCGCACGGTATGAATCAGCCTGGGCCGGCCACCCGCTTCCAGTTTTGACCTCAGGTAGCGCACATAGACTTCTATTACATTGGATAGACCTTCAAAATCGTACCCCCAGACTCTTTCGTATATCTGGTCTCTCTTGAGCACCTGGCGTGGGTGACGCATGAATAGTTCAAGCAAAGCAAACTCCTGTGCAGTGAGTTCGATGGCTTCATTACCGCGTTTCACTTCTCTGGTAGCAGTATTCAGTGAGAGATCACTGAAGTTGAGCACCTCCCCCTCCTTGGGCTGCTGCCGTCGCAGCAAAGCTCTTACTCTTGCCAGCAGTTCATCAAAGGCAAATGGTTTGACCAGGTAGTCATCAGCACCACTTTCAAGGCCAGCCACTTTGTCAGCCACGGTTCCCTTGGCAGTCAGCATCAAAATGGGAACATCGCTTCCTTCGCGCAGGCGCTTGCTAACTTCAATGCCATCAATCTCAGGCATCATAATGTCCAGAATAACGAGGTCAGGCTCCTTCTCGCGAGCTTTAGCCAACGCTTCAAGACCATCGGCGGCAGTATCAACCTTGTATCCCTCATAAGCCAAGCCCCGCTTCAGAAAGCTCACAATCTGAGGATCATCATCCACTACCAGAATGCGCATTTTTCACCCTTTACCATAGTTGCTCCAATTAATGTTAATGATAGATGGTCGCCAGATTCAGGTCAAGCAAAGAGCGGTTAGAGAGCAGGTGCCCGCTAGATATTGCCTCCCTGCTAATAATCTAAGCATCTTATAATCAATCTCTAAGCGCCTTCTAATTAATCCGTGACAATATAGAGAACTAAAGCGGCTATCTTAATTACATAGCTTGACATGAGGGCTTATAATGAATAAACGGCGCATTAAGACTTTATTGACTGTCCTCATACCGGTTACCGGATTCGTTGTGCTAATAGCACCGTAGAATAAATATGCAGGGGGTGTAAAATGAGTGCTACAAAACCAAAAGCCCTGGCACTGGCCGGCGCAGCAGCCATAGTGGCTGCCATACTTATGCTTGTGCTTGGCATACTGGGAAACATTGGAGTGTACACCGGCGCTGTTGACATGATGCAGCAGTGGCACATGTTCTTCTCACTGAGCATTGTTGGGATAATTGCCGGGATGGTCGAAGCTGCGGTAATTACATTTGTTTTTGTATTTTTGTTGGTGTTTATTTACAATAAGTTTTCCTAACGGCGGGGGCGGCGGGTAAAAGAAACAAAGGAAACCAGCAGGACCCTGTATGTCTGTGAAGCCTGCGGCTTTGCTTATGAAGATAAAGCGTGGGCGCAGAAATGTCAGCAACGGGATGAACAACACCAAACATGCAATTTCACCGACACCAGAAACAGAGTCTGACTGTCCTGAAGAAGGAGGTGCGTAATGCCTTTAGCCGAAATAGGAGTCACGCTGGCAGGATTAGCCGCGATAGCTTTCCTGGCCTGGTTCTTCTTTGGGCCAAAGCAGGCCCAAACAGCCCAGGTTAAGGGAAATGTGCAGGAGATAAAGGTCACCGTCAAGGGTGGCTATTCACCCGATATAATTCGAGTCCAAAAGGATGTTCCGCTTCGCCTGATATTTGACCGCCAGGAGGCTGGCGATTGCAGTTCCAGAGTGGTCTTCCCCGATTTTCAGGCCAGCAAGACGCTGGCGCCTTTTGCCAAGACCACGCTGGAGTTCACCCCGGACAAAGCCGGGCAATTCGGCTTTGCTTGCGGCATGAACATGATACATGGCAGCCTTATCGTGGAGGAGGGCAAGGGCCCCGGGGAGCCAACCGAGGCACCAGTATCCCTAAGCGATGATGGGCATACTCATGAGCACGCCGTAGCCGTGGGCGTGGGGCCCACCATGCCGGCGGGGAAGAAGATGGAGCAAGTGGAGTTTGCCATTATCGGTGGCGGCGTTAGCTGCCCCACCTGTGTGGTCAATATCGAGACGGCTCTCCATAGTCTACCCGGCATAGATGATGTTAAGGTCAACTTCGGCGCTGAGCGGGTCACCGCCCGGTACGACCCCGAGCAGATATCACCGGAACAGATACAGCAAATCATTGAAAACACCGGCTACAAAATTCGTCACCGTAGTGAGCCGGGGAGCCAGGAGACAGAAGACAGGGAGGCTGCCGACCGGCGCGCCGAGCAGCGAGATTTGACCCGGCGTGTACTTGTGGGCGCAATACTGTCAGCCCCAGTCATCTTCGCGGTGATGACCAGCGAGTTCTTTAATCCGGCGTGGCTGCCGCCCTTTCTGCTTAACCGCTGGCTTCAGCTAATCCTCATTACGCCGGTAATGTTATACGCCGGCTGGCCAATACACCGCACCGGCTGGTTGACGCTACGCCACCGCACAGCCGATATGAACACCCTCATCACCATAGGAACGATTGCTGCCTTCGGCTATAGCCTGGTGGTTACGGTGGTTCCCGGTGTTTTGCCTGAGGGTCTGCGCCAGGTATATTACGAGGCGGTAGGCGTTATCATCACCCTCATCCTGCTGGGGCGCCTCCTGGAGGCAATTGCCAAGGGAGGCACCAGCGAAGCCATTCGGAAGCTCATAGGACTTCAGGCCAAGACAGCTAGAGTAGTGCGCGATGGCGCGGAAGTAGATGTTCCCATAGAGGATGTACAGGCAGGTGACATTGTCGTAGTACGTCCCGGGGAAAAGGTGCCGGTGGATGGTGAGATAGTTGAGGGGCACTCCACCCTTGATGAATCCATGGTAACTGGTGAGAGCCTCCCGGTCAGCAAAGGCGAAGGCGATACTGTGATTGGTGCTACCATCAACCAGACCGGTGCCTTCCGCTTCAAGGCTACCAAGGTAGGCAAAGACACCATGCTATCCCAGATTATCCAGC
>JAHJRU010000232.1 GCA_018830745.1 Chloroflexota bacterium | reverse complement strand
CTGAGGTGACCGCAGCTTGAGAGGTGGGTGCTGAAACCACTACTTCAGCGCCCAGTTCCTCAAAGAAGGTTTTCCACGCCGGATAGTACTGGTAATACAACAGAGCACGGGGGATGCCTACTCTTATCATTTTTGCCGGACAAACTCCTCTTTTGCCTTGGTCACCATTTTGGGATTGGCTAAAAGGTCAAGCACAGTCATGGCCAGAGCCTTGGCACCGTCAAGGATGCCAAGGTTTCCAGTTTCCGAAGCCGCTGCTTCCATAAACTGCGGAGTGTGGATGACCACATCCGATGGGGCAACAGCTACAGTGGGGTGAATGGCGGGCACCAGCTGGCTGACGTTGCCCATATCGGTGCTGCCAAAGGCAAAGGTGGGGTCGGCGGAGAGCATATTGCGTCCCAGCGATTGCATGTTCTGACTGAACAATTCGGCCAGGGTTTGATTGTTGAGTAACGGTGCGTAGCGCGCATCTCCCCAGCGGTATTCCAGGCGGGCGCCGGTAGCCGTAGCCGCGCCGATAAAGCAGTCCAGAACTCTTTCCTTGAGTTCATCCAGATAGCTGTCATCCTCAGCCCGCACGATAAAATTGCCGGCGGAGTGGGCCGGAACAATATTAGCCGCTTCGCCGCCATCGGTGATAATTCCGTGGATGCGGGCTTTATCCTTGATGTGCTGGCGCAGGGCGTTAATAGCGTTAAATGCCTGAAGCATGGCATCGAGAGCGTTAATGCCATTTTCGGGATAAGCTGCGGCGTGAGCCGCTCGCCCGAAGAACTCGATATCCAGTGTCTGGCAGGCTAATGCTTGATTGGTAGCCACATCATGCACCGAGGGGTGTATCATCATGGCGATATCAACATCGCTGAAGGCGCCTCTTTCGGCCATTAGCACTTTGCCCCCATACAACTCTTCGGCCGGTGTCCCGATAACCAGGACGGTTCCGCCAAAGCGGTCGACAGCCAGTTTGGAAGCTACCCCGGCACCAATCGAAGAGGTGGCAATTATATTGTGACCGCAGGCATGTCCCAGTTCAGGTAGGGCATCGTACTCTGCCAGTAGGGCGATAACCGGTTTCCCGCTTCCGTAGCCAGCGCGAAAGGCGGTCGGCAGGTCACATATGCCCAGCTGCACCGAGAAGCCGTTCTTTTCCAGATATTGAGTCAACCATCCGGCGGCATTCGTCTCCTGAAAACCCAGCTCCGGATTATCGTGGATTTTAGCGCTTATCTCAGTAAGTGCAGTACGCTGAACGTCTACCGCCTCTTTTATCTCATTCTTTAATTGGACTGAATCCGCGCTGTTTTTCATTTCAATGTTGTTTCTTTAATAAGCTTAATTATAGCTTACCTCACCCTAGATGGCTATATCCCTATATTGAATTGCCAAGGCGGAATCCCTCTTCCATCGCTTCGCCAATCTGGCGTGGTTCCAGGCAGTCTCCAATAGTATGAACGGGGACTTTGCCCTCCAGTTCACTGAGCAGTTCTCTGGCAGGTGCCATTCCAGTTGCCAGCACCACTGTATCTGCCGGGAAAGAATAGGACTTACCCTCCCGGTTAGCTGTAACCCCGGACCCGGTTATTTCTTCCGGCTGAATCATGGTCTCTATACTAACGCCAGCCTGGTTTAGACGCTGGATGGACCGCCAGCGGTTAATGGCATTTATACCCTGCCCGATGCGTTTCTGCATCTCAAGGATGGTCACCTTTTTGCCTTTTTGAACCAGAAACTCGGCTACTTCACATCCAACCATGCCCCCGCCAATAATGACTGCACTCTTGCCTACAGGCTGTTTATCATTTAGTACGTCTACCGCCGTAACGACGTTTTCTCCATTTATTCCCGGAATGTCAGGGATGACAGGCTGGCTGCCGGTAGCCAGAATCACTACGTCTGGTTGCTCCCGTTCAATTGATTGGGCTGTAGCCGGGGTATTAAGCCTGACCTCCACAGAAGACTTGCTTATCCGCGTGGTCAGGTAGTCGATGAGGTAGCGGACATCACCCTTATATGGTGCCACCGAAGCGGGATTGAGCTGCCCTCCCAGTCTATCCGTTTGTTCGTACAGGATAACCTGGTGGCCTCGCCCGGCGGCGGTGCTGGCTGCTTCCATACCTGCCGGACCTCCGCCAACGACTATTACCTTTCGTTTCTTGGAAGCAGGTCGACTCTGCAGAGATGGCTCTTCTTCCCTTCCGGCTCTGGGATTTAATATACAGGAAACGGGCAATTCGGATAACAAACTGTCCAGGCAGTTGCAGTCGGCTATGCAGGTAACGATATCATCGGGGCGCCCTTCGTTCAACTTGGTGGGCAGATAGGGGTCAGCAATCAGCGGACGGCACATCTCCCAGAAATCAATAATACCGTCAGCTATGGCTTTGTCGGCTATCTCCGGTCTGGT
>JAHJRU010000231.1 GCA_018830745.1 Chloroflexota bacterium | reverse complement strand
TTCTGACGAAATAGAGGTGGAGGCGAAGCTAGAGGTAGAAGTGGAAGCTTCTGACGAAATAGAGGTGGAGGCGAAGCTAGAGGCAGCGGTGGAAGCTTCTGACGAAACCGGGGGTGAGCTGAAGCTAGAGGCAGAGGTAGAGGTAGAGGTAGAGGCTTCTGGCGAAATAGAGGTGGAGGCGAAGCTAGAGGCAGCGGTGGAAGCTTCTGACGAAATAGAGGTGGAGCCGAAGCCGAAAGCAAAGCCTAAACTGAAGGCAAAGCCTAAACCGAAGCCAAAGCTAAAGGAAGTTGAAAATTCGGATCTGGAGGAAGTAGACCAAGATGCTGGAAGTTAACGATTTTGATGCGGTCCGTATTTCACTGGCTTCGCCACAACAGATTAGAAGCTGGTCCTATGGTGAGGTAACCCGCCCGGAGACAATCAACTACCGGACGTTGAAACCGGAGAGAGATGGCCTTTTCTGTGAGAGAATCTTTGGTCCAACCAAGGATTTCGAGTGCTTCTGCGGTAAGTATAAGCGGATAAGGCACAAAGGGGTTATTTGCGATAAGTGCGGTGTGGAGGTAGCCCGGTCTAAGGTGCGGCGGGAGAGGATGGGCCATATTGAACTGGCTTGTCCGGTGAGCCATATCTGGTTTGCCAAGGGGATACCCAGCCGTTTAGGACTATTGCTTGACCTGTCACCCCGGGCTCTGGAACGGGTGTTATATTTCTCACACTATATCATTACCTCGATAAAGGAGGAGAAACGCCAGGAAGCAATCAGACAGCTAGAAGAAGACACCTTGCAGCAATTGAATGCCGGGGAGGAGGCGCTGGAGGAAAAAATCACCCAGATGGAATCGGCGACGGTAGAAGAGGTTAACCAGCTCCGCCGCGATTTCGTGGAGGAGAAGGCAAAGATTGAGGAAGTATTATCTGTTGATATAGAGCAACTTAAAGATATTCAACTGATGAGTCTGCTCACGGATAAGCAGTACCATGAGCTGAAACAGAAATGCGGTGGCGTCTTTGAGGCGGGAATGGGGGCTGAAGCGATTCTTCTGGCAATTAAGGGAATGAACCTGGATGAAGAGCGCAACCGGTTACTTCAGGAGGCCTATTCTTCTTCTGGACAGCAACGCCGGAAGGCGAGCAAGCGTTTGCGGATAGTGGAAGCCTTCCGTCGCAGTGGCAACAAACCTGAGTGGATGATTATGACCGTATTGCCGGTACTGCCTCCTGACCTGCGACCGATGATTCAGCTGGATGGTGGCAGGTTTGCTACCAGTGACCTTAATGATCTGTATCGCCGGGCAATTAACCGCAATAACCGTCTGCGCCATCTGATGGAGATGGGTGCTCCGGAGATTATTATTCGTAACGAGAAACGGATGCTTCAGGAAGCGGTCGATTCTTTGATTGATAACGGCCGGAGGGGGCGGGCGGTCTCCGTTAGCGGTAACCACCAGCTAAAGTCGCTCTCAGATATGCTTCGTGGTAAGCAGGGACGTTTTCGTCAGAATCTACTGGGTAAGCGCGTTGATTACAGCGGACGCTCGGTAATCGTGGTTGGTCCGGAGCTGAAATTACACCAGTGCGGCTTACCCCGGCGGATGGCTTTGGAGCTATTCAAACCTTTTGTTATGTCTCGACTGGTGGCGCAAGGGCTGGCGCATAATATCAAGAGCGCCCGTCGATTGGTGGAGAGGGATAAGCCAGAGGTGTTTGACATACTGGAAAGCGTGGTAAAAGAACGTCCGGTATTACTAAACCGGGCGCCTACTTTGCACCGACTCAGCATACAGGCCTTCGAACCGATTCTCATCGACGGTAGCGCCATTCAGCTACATCCGCTGGTTTGTTCGGCTTTTAATGCGGATTTTGACGGCGACCAGATGGCAGTTCACATTCCTCTATCCAAGGCGGCTGTTCGAGGGGCCAGAGAAATTATGCTCAGCATCCATAACATGCTGCTGCCTAGCTCCGGCGAACCGGTGGTAACGCCGACCCTGGACATGGTGCTCGGATGTTATTATCTTACCACCATAAAACCTGGCGCTAGGGGAGAAGGCGCACTTATGGGCAGCTTCGAGGAAGCCAAGCTTGCCTATGATTTGGATGCAATTGACCTTCGGGCTGAGATTGAGGTCAGGGATAATGGGAATAATGGCGAGAGGATAAAAACCAGCGTTGGCCGTATTATCTTTAATGAGGTTTTACCTCCGGAGCTAGCCCCCATCAATCGGGAAGTGGATAAGTCTGTTTTAAAGCAGATAGTTACCCAGTGTTACCACCTGCTGCCCCATGAGGAAACCGCAGTGGTGCTGGACAGTCTTAAGCAACTGGGTTTTCATTATGCTACCAGGTCCGGGACTACTATTGCCATGAATGATATCGAGGTTCCTAAGGATAAACCCGAAATGCTGCGGGAGGCGGAGGAAAAGGTAGAAACTATTGAGAGCCAGTATCATCGCGGCCTGATTACTGAGGATGAGAGGTATAGTGGAGTGGTGGAAGTCTGGATGCAGACCAACGATAAGATTACGGATGCCATCTCTAAAGCTTTTGACCGTTACGGTGGTGTCTATATGATGGCTACCTCAGGGGCAAAAGGTAATATTTCTCAGATAAGGCAGATGGCCGGGATGAGGGGCCTCATGACCAATCCCTCAGGCAAGATAATTGATTTGCCCATCAAGTCAAGTCTCCGCGAGGGACTCAGTGTTCTGGAGTACTTTATTTCTACTCACGGAGCACGCAAAGGGCTGGCAGATACCGCCCTGCGAACATCAAGTAGCGGTTATCTCACACGCCGTCTCATTGACGTTGCCCAGGATGTCATCACTCTTGAAGATGATTGCGGCACCACCGATGGTATATGGATAACGGAACCGGAGGACAAGGGCTTACTGCCGCCACTGGCTGGGCGAATAATAGGTCGATTAGCCGCTACTCAGGTTGTCGACCCCAACACCAGGGAAGTTATCGTTGAGCGAAATGAAGAAATTGACGAGGCGAAGGCGCGCCAGATAACAGACGCTGGAATAACTGTAGTTCATGTCAGGTCGGCTCTTAGCTGTAAGTCAAGGCAGGGTTGCTGCCGTAACTGTTATGGTAGGGACTTGGGGCGCGGGCGTATGGTTGATCTTAATACTGCTGTTGGTATTATCGCGGCGCAGAGCATTGGTGAGCCAGGTACCCAGCTGACACTACGTACCTTTCATACCGGTGGTGTGGTGGGGCTTGATATCACCAGCGGTCTGCCACGTGTAGAGGAGCTGTTTGAAGCCAGGCCGCCTAGAGCGGAAGCTAAAATCTCAGAGATAGCCGGTCTGGCTGAGGTGACTGAAAGCGATGACGAGAAAAGGATTAGAATCACCAGCCGAGACGTATTTCGTGATGAGTATCCGCTGCCGGATGGCTGGCAGGTTAAGGTGAAGAAAGGTCAGTGGGTGGATATTGGAACAGAGTTAGCCTCATTGAAGCCCAAAGGTAAGAAGAAGAAGGAAGAATCATCAGAAGCCTTGACGACCGATGTGCAGTCGATTATCTCCCGTGTTTCCGGGGAGGTCATTATTGAGGATGGTCAGCTGGCTATCCAGTATGTGGAGATGGAGGAACGGGAGCTGGTGGTTCAGGTGGGTACCCACGTTCTGGTGGCAACAGGGGACGAGGTAAAGGCGGGGCAGCAGCTTACTGATGGTTCTATCAATCCGCAGGATATCCTCCATATTCTGGGCAAGGAGGCAGTCCAGCGGTATGTGGTGGATGAAGTGCAGAAGGTGTATCGCTCGCAAGGGGTGAATATAAACGACAAGCATATTGAAGTTATATGCCACCAGATGCTGACCAAAGTTCGTATTGATTCCTCCGGAGACACCGATTTAGTGGCCGGGGAACTGGTGGACACCTTCCAGTATGAGGACATCAATGCCGCCATACTGGCGGAGGGAGGTGAACCCGCTACAGCCCAAACGGTTCTGTTAGGAGTGACCCGGGCATCGTTAAACACCAATAGCTGGTTAGCCGCAGCATCCTTCCAGGAGACCACCAGGGTGCTCACCGAGGCTGCCATATACGGCAAAGTGGATAAACTAATCGGTCTCAAAGAAAACGTGATTATTGGCCGTCTGATTCCGGCGCGTTATTCCTTGCCTTTGACGGTACCTTTGTTGGAGGGTGTAGAGGGTGTGGAGGAAGTCGCCGAAGAGATGGCAATTGGGGGAATATAGGGCAGTTGTTCAATGGTTAGTCAAAAGCTGATAACGGTGGAAGGGATTAAGGAGCAGGCTAAAAAACTGGGCGCTGACCTGGTTGGCGTTTGTTCCGCCCGAGCCTTAAATGAAAATCCCCCCGACCCCAAAAACCCCCAGGTCCCTGACAGGATTTGGCAGAACTGTCGTAGTATAATTGTTTTGGCCAAGCGGATACCCTGGGGCATGTTCATGACGGAGGGGAGGCCTATTAAGCAGTCTACTCCGCAGCAGGTAATGGGTCGGCTGGAG
>JAHJRU010000230.1 GCA_018830745.1 Chloroflexota bacterium | reverse complement strand
CGATATTTCTCCAATGGCTCCCAGGAGAACTGCCAGGTTGCTGGGTGGGATCATAATCGCCAGTCCACCGCTGCCCAGGATTGGCCCCAGGGTCATCGCCTTTTTATAGCCCCGTTTCTCCATGTCCGGCACGAGTGTTCCTCCCAGCATGGCGACACTGGCCATACTGGCGCCGCTCAGCGTGGCAAAGACAGTGCCGCCCCCGACGGCAAGCAGGCCCAGTCGGCCAGGCAAGCGCCCCAGCCATTTGTCCAGTACATCCATCATCTTGGGGGCAATATCGGAGCGGAACATTATCTCACCCATCAGGACGAATAAGGGTATAGGGAGCAGGGTAAATGAGGAAACAGAAACAAAGAGGCTTTCTACGAGTTGCTGCAGGCCAGCGGCACCACCCCAGTAGATGAACATAAAGACCACGTTTACGGTCAGGAAGCTGAAGGCTACCGGCATTCCAGTGGCCATCAAGAATAACAGGCTGCCGAAAAAGAGCAGGAGAAATAGCTGCCACTCCAAAGGAATTCACCTCTTAGTTTGTTTCGTTATCTTATATCCTTTTGACTGCTGGTTACCGGGCTTTCATAAGCTTCCAGTTATTATAAGCTCTTCTCAGAAACTGGATGGCGACAAGTAACATACCCACCGGTATTACAGCTTCAAGATAGAATGCCGGGATATCCAGCGCTCCCTGGTAAAAGTAATTGATATTGTACCAGTCGAAGCCGACCACTACCCCGTACCAGGTGATGATAAAGCAAGTGGTAGCCGCGACGACGGAAGTAATAGCAATGGCCAGGTGGCGGTTCTTGTGGTTGAGACGGTCGAGCAGGAGGTCCATAATTACATGTCCCTCCCTCTTCAACAGCCATGCAGTACCCAGAAAGGTTATGAACAGCATGGCGTACTCGGTTATATCTATGACCCAGACTATAGGGCTGTTAAAAAAGTAGCGCATGGCTACTTTGGCGACGACCGCTAGCATCATCCCGGCGATGAGTAACATACCCACCACCGAAAAGAATGTGAGTAAGCGGTCAAAAGAGGCACCTAGGCTTTTCATAACACTGCTACGCTTTACTTCAGTAACAAATCTAACCCTACCTATCCGCCAGTGCGGATAGGTAGGTGTCAATTCTCAACCGAAGGTTGGGAGAGCACCGTGCTTCCAACCAAACCACTTATTGGATGGCGTTAACCATCTTCAGGAATCCAGGAGCGCTATCCGGTAGCTTCTCCAGCCACTTTGCGGATTCGGCTGAGTAAGCCAGGTCAAGGAACCGCTTAGCCTCGGCATCGGAGAACTTGACGAATTCAGCTCCAGCATCCTCGAATTTCTTGGCGCCTACAACCACCCCATCGTAAGCCCCATCAATAAACTGCTGTTCGAAGTCAAGGTAAGTATCCATTACCAGCTTTTGCAGGTGGTCGGGAAGGCTGTTCCATGCGTCAAGATTTATGATGATAGTGGTATTGCTCTGGTAGAACGGGTGGTCGATGACGAATTTATTGACCTCCGGTATCCCCAGGTTTGCCTGCAGGTCGATGGACGTGGAGTACATCTGTATCAAGCCGCGGTCCAGGGCACCGAAGGCTTCCGGCATATTGACCACGGTGAAACTGGTTCCCAGGGCCTCGGCGAAAGCCTGTACGTAGGTGCCATTGGCGCCAAAGGCCTTGCCCTTGAAATCGTTCACCCCGGTGAGCTTAACCTTGGAGGTGATATAGAAGTTCTGCTGGGGTTTGGGGTCCAGCCGCCCTACGTAGTAAAGGCCAGCCTTAGCGTATAACTTTCTCAGGAAATCAGTGGCTCCTACGGCTCTTTCCTCAGGGGCGGAGATGCGCGAAAGCGCCAGGAGAGAGACCTCCGGTACCAGTCCCATGACGTGAGAGCCACCCACGGTGGACATCTCCACGGCGCCGGCTCTGGTGGCGGTGGGTTGCTGCTTGGCACCGATTACCTCCGGCCCGCCGGCGTATTCGCATACAAGCTCCCCATTAGAGCGCTTTGTAATCTCGTCCTGCCAGGCTTTAAAGGCTACGGCGCGCTTGGTTGGTGATGGAATAAAGGAAACCGATTTAAAGACAAATTTCTTGGGCGCTGGCGCTGGTGCCGGCGCCGGCGCTGGTGTCGGTGCCGGTTGAGCGCAGGCTATGGGAAGACTTAACCCAACCAGTAAAATGATTGAAATGACCAGAAATAGATACCGCTTTGTCTTCATATTGTTCCTCCTTAACCTAAGTATCTGCTGGAATAGTATAGCAATTCTCTTACAAATGTCAAGGTGAATTGGCGGCAATTTGCCGGCAAAGCGGCTGGTGACGGCGCTATTTGTGAACACAATTAAGGGCAAGAGAGTGGAATTTAAAAGTTATGCCTCTTGCCCTTATTTATGCTGCTGGTTTAGCGTTTAGCGGCTTTGTTTATCGCGTCCTTAACCTCCTGGGTTATGAACTCGGGGTGCCTCTCGCCGATTTCATCGATGTCAAAGGGTTGCGGGGGGTTGCTGATGTTATGGGGGTCAAATACAGCCTTGAACCTGTCGGACCAGACGGCGTAATCGTGCCATGCCGGGCTCTTTAGCCTAGCCCCCATGTGCTGGCCGTCAAAAAAGTTATAGAAACCGGTGGTGGCATCAACCGCCGTTGCGGCGGACATATACCACTGGTATGCCTTGGTGCGGTCTTCCTCACTGTATCGGGGGGAGTCGGGGTCCATCTTATCCGGATCCATATAGGCAAGGAACTCCAGGTAGTATTGATGCCCAAAATCAGCGCTCTGGAACCACCCGGGGTCGTTGTGTTCGGGCATTAGTGGCGGGGTATAATCCAGGAGTTTTTTGCCCAGTATTTCACCGGTCTGCATACAGAGCCTCTGGCTGTCTATGCCGGCAGTATTGGACATATAGCCTCCGGTCATCATCCACATTCCGGCGGAATCAGCGAACTTCAGCAGGGACTGGTCGGTCTGCCTGGTGCGGCGGAGCTGGCCGCCCAGCTCTTCCATGATGTCCATCAGCACCCGTTCTTCATACTCCAGTTGCTTCTGGGAGGTATAGCCCACGAGAAGAACGCGGAGAATGTGGGTATTGGTTATTTCCTCGTCAGTCATCTCTTCCCAGGCATCCCAGAACTCATTCCTGTCCCCGGCTTTGGCAATTACCCTCCAGAAGACGGGCACCTTTTGCGCCATAGCTGATATCTGAGCCGTTGATATTTCAGTCATAGCCTTGGCCAGCGAAGCTCCATCAGGCAGGGTAAAGTTGTAGAACTTCATCCTTGAGGGCAGCACGGAATGGGTTTCCGGTGACCTGCCTTCAGGCTCCATATGCTCTGGCTGGAAGGGATAGAGCTTGACCGCCATCCTGGTGACGATGCCCAGGCTGCCGTACCAGCCGATATGACCTCTTAATATACCCATAGCATTGGGTCCCAGACCGTCCTGCCAGAACCAGCTGTTCTCTCCGGCCAGGAGTGAGCCCAGGCGATATACTTCTCCCTCCGGGCTGACCCATTCGGCGGCATTCATGCGGTAATCACTGAGGGG
>JAHJRU010000229.1 GCA_018830745.1 Chloroflexota bacterium | reverse complement strand
GGGAAAGAGTCCAGTACGGCAAGCCCATCGGCAGCTTTCAGGCGGTTCAGCACAAGTGTGTTGATATGATGACCGACGTTGAGGGAGCCAGGCATCTCACCTATCAAGCCGCCTGGAAATTAAGCCAGGGATTGCCCTGCAGCATGGAAGTGTCCATGGCCAAAGCCTGGAGTGGTGCCGCCTCCAGCCGCACCTGTGTCCAGGCATGTCACCTGCACGGTGCTATGGGCTATACGCTGGACCACGATGCCCAGCTCTACCTGCGCCGGATTAAAGCAGCTGAGCTCACCTTTGGTGACGCCACCTTCCATGAAGAAATAGTCGCCCAGCAATTGGGGCTTTGATTAGTTGATAAGTTTTGCGCAATCCATTAAAATGGGATAGTTATATCGGATAAGGTTAGCCCCTGTAGCTCAGGTGGATAGAGCGCCAGCCTCCGGAGCTGGAAGCGAGCGTTCGAGTCGCTCCAGGGGCATTTATTATGACCTAGGAGTCAGTGTTGACAGATAGCAATCGCCTTATCGAGATTAGATGGCATGGCCGTGGGGGACAGGGAGCGGTGACCTCAGCCGAACTGATGGCCCAGGCAGCTATCAGTGAAGACCAGTATGCTCACGCCTTTCCCAGCTTCGGACCGGAAAGAAGAGGCGCGCCCGTCCTGTCATTTGTCAGAATCAGCCGCCAGTCGCCGATAAAGGTAAGGGCGGAAATCATCGAACCCGACGTGGTGGTCGTGCTCGACCCCAGCCTGCTGTCAATTGTCAACGTTACCTCCGGGCTTAAGGATGACGGAATGGTGGTGGTCAATACCCGCAAACACGCCGACCAACTGAGAGAGGAATTCGGCATCAAACAGACATTAGTAACGGTAAACGCCACCAGGATTGCCCGGGAAATTCTAGGCGTGCCCATCACCAACACCACCATGGTGGGAGCGGTAGTGAAAGCTACCGGAGCAGTCAAAGTAGAATCGCTGGAAGAGCCCATAAAGCACCGCTTCGGGCGCCTGGCAGACAGGAACTTTCAGGCGATGAAACGGGCTTATGATGAAGCTGTTATACAGGAGAAGGGTTAATTGGCTAAGTCAGAGAGTGAGCTTACCTGGCAGGATATAGAAGTTGGCATGATAGCCACCGAGCCCGCGAATGCCCGCCAGTATCAGACCGGGACCTGGCGGTCGCAGAGACCTACATATAATTTTGACCGCTGTATAAAATGCGGCCTGTGCTACATCTACTGCCCCGAGGGCTGCATTTACCAGAATGCCAAAGGACATTTTGAGACTAACCTTTTTTACTGCAAGGGATGCGGGATTTGCGCTCAGGAATGCCCCACCAGGGCAATCACCATGGCTGAGGAGGAAGAATAGTGGTTGATAAGAGGGGGCTGGAGGTCTCAGTAGCCATTGGCGAAGCGGTCAAATTAGCCGATGCCGATGTTATTGCCGCCTACCCCATTACTCCGCAGACCCATATTGTAGAGAACCTGGCACAGTTAGTAGCTGACGGCGAACTGGACGCCGAGTTTATCCCCGTTGAGTCCGAACATTCGGCCATGAGTGCCTGCCTCGGTTCAGCGGCTACCGGTGCCCGGACCTTTACGGCTACCGCTGGTCAGGGACTGGAGTTGATGCACGAGGTTCTGTATGTTGCCTCATCCATGCGGCTGCCCATAGTGATGACGGTGGCTAACCGCGCCCTATCGGCACCGCTCAGTGTCTGGGGAGACCATTCCGATGTTATGTCTGTCCGTGATACCGGCTGGATTCAAATATTTACCGAGAATGGCCAGGAGGTTGTCGATAACGTCCTGTGCGCCTTCCGCATCGCCGAAGACCACAGAGTCCTCCTTCCGGTGATGATTCACCTGGATGGATTCCACCTGTCGCATATGATTGAAGCCATGTTTTTCCCGGAGCAGGGTGAGGTTGACCAGTTTTTGCCACCTAATAACTATCCCCTGCCGCTGGACCCCAACAAACCGGTAACCATGGGAGACTTCGGCCCGCCCGCAATCTACTCCGAGGCAAAGTGGGCACAGGAAGTCAATATCCGAGCCTCCAGGGATGTAATCCTCCAGTGCTGGCAGGAGTTCGGTGACAGGTTCGGACGCCACTACTCCCCGGTAGAGCACTACCGAACCGAGGATGCCAAGGTGCTGTTGCTGACCATGGGGAGTTTCAGCGAGACAGCGGCCACGGCGGTGGATGAGATGAGAAGCGAAGGTAAAAACGTTGGACTGGTAAAGCTTCGCCTGTGGCGACCCTTCCCGTTTGACGAAATCCGCCAGGCAGTGAAGGGAGCCGAGGTCCTCATTGTGCTGGATAGAGCCCTTTCATTTGGCGGTCCCGGCGGGCCGGTCTGCTCCGAGATAAAGTCAGCCCTGTATCAGCAGGAGAAAAGCCCCAAGGTGGTCAGCTTTGTCGGCGGGCTGGGTGGCCGGGATATTCAAGTGGCCGACTTCAAGGAGATAGTGGAACGGGGCACAGAAATAGCCGAAAAGGGCAGCTCTCGCGAGTTTGAGATGTTCGGGGTTAGAGGGGAATAATGGATAAACAAGCCGTTTACATTCCCAGACTGGTAACTAAAAAGGAAGGTTTCCACTCCGGGCACCGGGCCTGCATCGGCTGCGTTGAAGCGCTGGCGGTGAGGACGGTCTGTAAAGCCCTGGGGGATAATGTAATTATTGCCAACGCTACCGGCTGCATGGAAATCGTTTCCTCGCAGATCCCGTACACTTCGTGGAGTGTTCCCTGGATTCACACCCTGTTCGAGAATACCGCCGCAGTAGCCTCAGGCATAGAAGCCAGTCTGAAGGCGATGAACCGCAAGGGTAAAAAGAAGTTGGAGGGCGTCAAAGTAGTTGCCATGGCAGGTGACGGCGGCACCAGTGATATCGGGCTTCAGGCGCTGTCCGGAGCGCTGGAGAGAGGCCACAATTTCATTTATATCTGCTTCGATAACGAAGCCTATAT
>JAHJRU010000228.1 GCA_018830745.1 Chloroflexota bacterium | reverse complement strand
TTCGTTGTGCAGTATCAGCATCCAGTTCAGACAGGAATCTACTCAGCTTCACCCTATAGAAAATCAGCGTTGCTGGCGATACTTCCATTGCCTGTCTTGACTGGAGAAAGAGCGCCAGATAGTTTATTTCAGTCCTGATATGCTGTATCATGTGTTGATTTTCCATACTGACGACTCAAAAAGACGTTTATGATCGTTGCTCTCCGGCTTTTGCTTCAAGATACCGTCGCTTGATGGTGTCCCGGCTGATCCATTGCCCTGTGATTTTTCTATATTCCTCCGCCATCCGGGACCAGCCCAGATTCTGCTCATCTCTCAAGCGCAAAACTATCGCAAAACCAACCAGAAGCCTTGGTCTGCCCAGTTTTATCTCCATATCGACTCACCTACCTTTTGCGATATAATTGCAGCATAATATCTGCCACCTATTTTGATGGTACCAAATGGGACTCTCCACAGATTTCCACATGTTTGGTATACTTAGGTGCGGAAGCAGGCAAATCATTACACATATGAGTCTGTCAAGAGGGTATATGGCGAAACGTGGTAAAAAGATACAACCAGCAGAATGGGAGAGGATAAAACGGCTAAGAGAAAGCCATGGAGTCACTGCAGCAGCGAGCGAAGCCAGCAGAAGTGAAAGCGTGATCTATAAACTGGAACGTAAGGACAGGCACTTCAAAGACCTAGCGGAAACCATGATCGCAATAGCGAAAAATCTGGAGAAATATCGAAAAGTGGATGCCGCTCACATTGGCTCGCCGAATACTGTAGGCCCTGCGGTTTATGGCGAGGATTGCGTAGCATCAACACTGGTAGACCTGGATAAAGTTGACAGGGAAAAAGCAACAGACTTGTTATTTCACGTAAAAGCAACGTTCACAGAACTGCAGGGACTAAATAGGCAAAATAAGCAGAAGGACTGGTGCAATCTTGAGGATGACCTAATAACTGCCAGCTTTGTTAACCGTTTGGAGCTTAAAGCTCACGAGGGGAAATTTAAAGGCAGATGCCCGCACTGCCCCAAATAGATTATAAATGTCACCTTGACCGGGCGGAGAAAATGTGGCATATTTCCACAAGGTAGCATTAAGATTGGGAAACCTATCGCAAAACTATCGCAATATTCACGCGTAATTGTTAAGCAAATTTGTTAAGCAAAATTTAAAGGAGGAATCTTAAATGGGCAAAACTGAGGCTAAAAAGAAGTGGCAGCGGCGGGATTTGAACCTGCGACCAAGGGCTTATGAGTCCCCTGCTCTGCCACTGAGCTACGCTGCCCAATAAAATGTATACCATAAGTAAAATTGAGTGTCAATTATTTTGCGGTATGCCTTGAAGTAGACCCGTTTAGATGCTATAATTCAGAAAACTAGACAATATTAAGACGCCTTTAAGCTGGTCCGGTGAGGCTGGTAAGGGAAACATTGAACTATAGGTAAAAATACCTCTTGCCAGCCCCGGCAAGAGGTATTTTTATGGCGAACAAAATCATAATGACCTCAGAGGATATCAGAAGGACGCTGGCGCGTATTGCCCACGAGATAATAGAGCAGAATAGGGCTACGGACTCCCTGATATTAGTCGGAGTGCAGACTCGTGGTGTCCCCTTAGCCAGGAGATTAGCCCAGAATATAGGTAAATTTGAAGGTTTGAAAGTACCTATCGGGGCTTTAGATATCTACCCCTATCGTGATGACCTGGCTGGGTTAGACCTTGAGGCGGTCATCCACCGCACGGCTATTCCTGGCACTGTTGATGGTAAGTCTGTTATTTTGGTTGATGACGTCTTATTCACCGGGCGGAGTGTCCGGGCGGCGATGGATGCCCTTATCGACCATGGACGGCCCAGGTCAATTCAACTGGCGGTGCTTATCGACCGCGGCCACCGTGAACTACCTATTCGGGCGGACTATGTGGGTAAGAATATGCCCAGTTCCAGGCATGAGGAAATACAGGTGCGGCTCGTGGAGACTGATGGCGTAGATGAGGTGGCCCTCATCAGCACTGTCGAGAAACAGTCTTTCAGCGAACTAGGCAAGGCAGGCTAGTTCGAAAGGAGTTGCTATGGCTCTGGTAAATAGAAGTCTGGTAACCATAGATGACCTGTCCAACGGGGAGATAGAGGCGCTGTTTTCTCTGGCCGATGAGATGACGGATTCGATGAGTGAGCAGTTTACGCTTTGCCAGGGCAAGGTGTTGGCCAGCCTGTTTTTCGAGCCCAGCACCCGGACACGGCTGTCTTTTGAGACGGCGATGCACCGGCTGGGCGGCAGCGTGGTTAGCGTGGCTGATGCAAAGGCAACCTCATTGGCCAAAGGGGAAAGCATAGCTGATATGGCGAGGGTGGTTGGCAGCTATGCGGACATAATCGTAATACGCCACCCGTGGGAAGGGGCGGCCAAGGTGGTAGCCGACTACGCCGGTGTTCCGGTAATAAATGCCGGTGACGGGGGACATGAGCATCCCACACAGACCTTGTGTGACCTCTACACCATAGTCAAAGAAAGGCAGGCCATTAGGGGGCTGAGGATAGCGCTCTGGGGCGACTTAAAGCACGGGCGCACCGTGCATTCACTCGCCTATGCCCTGGCTCGGTTTGGAGCCACCATCCTTTTTCATCCGGGGCAGGGTCTGGAAATGCCGGAGCATGTTATCCGTAAGTTGACCACCGAGTATGGGGGTGAGTTGCGGAGGTTTGAGGCAGTGGACGCTGGTGGCGGGGGACTTTTTCCCCTCGACGCCATATACATGACGCCAAGCCAGCCGCATCAGCTGGCCATGATGCCGGATGTTAGCGTTCAGGTGGAGTTGGAGATGGGCGTTGATGCTCTTTACGTCACTCGATTACAGCAGGAGAGGCTGTCAGATAATGCGGATGATGAAGGGGTGAAGGAGAGCTACCCGGTAGTAGATAAAAAGCTCCTCAATGAGAAGGAGTTTGAGAGGACGATGGTTATGCATCCCCTGCCCCGTGTCGGCGAGCTGGCTTATGACCTGGATGCTGACCCCCGAAGCATGTATTTTAAGCAGGCGGCGCGCGGGGTGCCAGTCAGGATGGCACTTATCGCTCTTCTGCTGGGGGTTAAAGAGGTTTCCAGCCCTGAAGAAGATGATTGGAAGCACGATTATCCCGTTTACTGCGGGGGTCTTGGTGTCAGGTGCCGCAATCCGAAATGCGTTTCCATCCAGGACACGGAGGTTAAGTATATCAAGCATCAATTCCAAATAGTGGGTAACCAGCCTCTGACCCTGAGGTGCATATATTGTGAGCACGAAATTTACCCTCCGTATATCGCCAGTTCGGACTGGCATGATGGGACTTTGGAGAGCAAGAAATACCATAGCGCCAACAGTCATTGGGCTAGAGATATAAAGCCAGAGAACCTGATTGCCTTTGATACCAGGGACGAAGCCGAATCTCATGGTTTCAAGCCTAGCCATTTTGTCAGAAATAACTGCTGAAGAGATTAAGGGGAGAAAGTGGCCAAGAAAGTAGCCAGGCGCTTGCTCATTCAGGGTGGTCGCGTAATTGACCCCGGTCAGGGAATAGACGGGGTGGGTAATCTGATTATTGCCGATGGCCGGGTCTCCTGGTTAGCCGTAGGGGAGGACGCACCCCCTGAGTTTGATGGTGATGTCCTGGATGCCACGGGATGGATAGTCTGCCCCGGCTTCATTGACCTTCACTGTCATCTGAGAGAGCCGGGCTTTGAGGCGAAGGAGACCATTGCTACCGGAACGCTGGCGGCTGCCAGAGGCGGCTTTACCACGGTATGCTGCATGCCTAATACCGACCCTCCTCTGGATAGCGAAACTACCGTTGAGTTTGTCAAGAGAGTGGCGGCTACGGATGGTGTGGTCCGGGTCCTGCCCATTGGCTGTATTTCTGATGGTAGGCGGGGGCTGGAAATAGCCAACCTGGAGGAAATGGCGGATGCCGGTGTCATTGCCTTCAGCGACGATGGCGACCCGGTGATGAGTGCCAGCCTGATGCGCGAGGCGCTGGACTGGAGCCGTACCCTGGGGTTGCCCATTATTGAACACTGTGAGGACCGGTCTCTCAGCGGTAGCGGACACATGAACGAGGGCAAGCTGGCGGTTAAATTAAGGCTGAACGGCATACCGGCGGAGGCAGAGGAGCATTCCATTGAGCGCAACCTGGCTCTGGCTCGATTAACCGAAGGCCGTCTCCATATTGCCCATGTCTCTACCAGAGGTTCGGTGGAGCTTATTCGGCGGGCTAAGGACAAGGGCGTGCGTGTTACCGCGGAGGTAACGCCGCATCACCTGACGCTGACCGAAGAGGAAGTGACCGGCCGGAATACCAATGCCAAGGTAAACCCTCCTTTGAGAACGAAGAAGGATATCAAGGCCCTGATTCAAGGGCTGAAAGAGAATGTGATTGACATAATAGCTACCGACCATGCCCCGCATACTGAAGAGGATAAAAGCGGCGATTTTGCTCTGGCGCCCTTCGGTATCAGTGGCCTGGAGACAGCTTTGGGCAGCCTGATGAGGCTGGTGCACGCCGGTGATTTACCCTTGCCTTTGCTGGTGGCTAAGCTCACCAGCGCGCCGGCTAAGATAATCGGGGAGAAATTCGGTCAGCTGGGCACGCTGGCTGAAGGCGTCCCGGCTGATATAGCCGTGTTTGACCCGGAGCGGGAGTGGGTGGTCAACCCGGCAACCTTTGCTTCGAAGGGTAAGAATACCCCGCTGGCGGGTTTGACATTGAAAGGCAGGGTTATGGCGACCATTTACGGGGGAAAGATGGTTTATAAGGACGACTCTGTTAGCTTGGTGAAAAGGGTGAAGCAGCATGACTAAAAGGGCGATACTGGCGCTGGAAGACGGCTCGGTTTACGAAGGCTACAGCTTTGGTTCCGAAAGCACCGCTTACGGTGAGGTGGTTTTCAATACCAGCATGGTGGGCTACCAGGAGATGCTCACCGACCCCTCCTATGCCGGGCAGATTGTCGTGCCGACCTATCCCCTTATCGGCAACTACGGCATCAACGAGAATGATTTTGAATCGAAGAAGATTCAGGTGAGCGGGTTCGTGGTCAGGGAGGAATGCCGGGAGCCTAATCACTATCTGGGCACCGGGACCCTGCACGAGTTTCTATCGGGTAGCGGCATACCCGGCATAAGCGGCGTGGACACGCGGGCGATTACCCGCCGCCTGCGCTCCTGCGGGGTGATGATGGGCATTATCACCAGCGATTTGACGCCGCAGCAGGCGATGGAGCAGCTGCGGGCAGTGCCCGATTATGGGGCTACGGACTTCGTCAGGCAGGTTACCACGGAGTCTCCCTATAA
>JAHJRU010000227.1 GCA_018830745.1 Chloroflexota bacterium | reverse complement strand
GGGCGGAGGTCATTCCGGATATACCGCCGCCAACCACCAGCAGTCCCTTTTCAACGGCTTCAAGAAATGGATTTGGTAGTGTCACTTTCGCTGCTTTGGCCAGGCCCATCCGGAGGTAATCCTCGGCTAACATCTGGGTGTCTTCATCGTTAGCCGGGTGAGTCCAGATGACGTGTTCCCTCAGGTTTATCCTTTCTAGGACAGTGGCGGACGTATCGTAGGAGAAAACGTCTGTTTTGGCTCTGGGGGAGCAGGCGGCTATGACCACGGTATTAACGCCGTCCTCGATATCCTTGAGTATCACCTGAGCCCCTTCTTCACCGCAGAGGGCAGGATGAGTCTTGCATACGTCCACACTGTATTCGTCGTTGGCTAATTCGCATAACTTATCGGCATCAAGGGCATCCCCGATGCCGCAGCCGGTACATATATATACGCCCGTTTTCTTATCCATTGGCACCTCCCCCGACGACGGATTGGATTGCCTTTAACGTGGCCGAGGTAGCATTCTGTACCGAGGTGGATACATCGGCGGGCATCCTGGCACATCCGGCGGCATAGATACCGGGCTGCGCCGAGGTTATGAATCCGTAATCGTCACAGGTTATCTCAGCTGGTATCCCGTTATCCAAAATTGAGGGGACTATTCCGGTAGCCAGCACTACCATGTTAACCTTCTCATTGATTTTCTTACCGGCCATGGTATCCTCGACCTCTACAATGAGGTCGTTTGTTTCCGGCTCTTCCTTAATCCGGGCCACTTTACCCCTCACCAGAGATACCCCGTAATCTCTCTGGACCCGGACGTAAAAATCTTCCAGGGTGCCGGGGGCACGTATGTCCATATAGAATATGAAGACTTTGGCGTCAGGGTACCGCTCTTTAACGTAGGTAGCCTGTTTTAAAGAGCCAAGGCAGCACACGGCGGAACAGTAGGGCAGGTGGTTCTTATCCCGGGAGCCGGCACACTGCACAAAGGCGATACTCTCAATATCTTTCCCATCCGAGGGGCGCACCACCTTCCCGCCGGTTGGTCCGTCGCTGACGGCCAGCCGCTCCATCATCACGTTGGTTATCACATTGGGATATTTGCCGAAGCCCAGCGGCTCTATCCTGGTGGCATCGTAGGGTTTCCACCCGGTTGCGGCTACTATCGCCCCGACCTTGAGGTTCAGTGTTTGTTCGGGCATAGCCAGGTCGATGGCGTCGTACTGGCAGGCTTCAACGCATTTAGCACATTCCGAGCCCGGGCAAACCGAGCTATCAATAACATATTTCATGGGGAAGGCCATGAAGTGAGGGAGATAAATGGCCTTGGTCTTGTCCATACCGAAGTTAAGGTCATTGGGTCTCTCCACCGGACATGCTTCGGCGCATTTGTTGCAGGCGGTGCAATTATCGTTGACGAAACGGGGCGCCAGCTTGACCGTTACGTCAAAGTCCCCCTCTTTGCCGGAGATGTTCTCCACTTCCGCCATGGTAAGAATACGGACTCTGGGATGCGCCTTGAGTCGCTTAAAATTAATCTCCAGTCCGCACGTGGGTGGGCAGAGTTTGGGGAAGTACTGGTTTGACCTGATGACTCTCCCCCCCAGGAACGGGTTATTCTCTACTAAGAAGACGTCATAACCCACTTCAGCGGCTTCAATAGCCGCCGTGATACCACTGATTCCCCCTCCAATAACGAGAATACTCTTTGGAGAGCCTGCGCTTTCTTCTACCATATGTCTCTCCTTATTCCGTAATAAGCCCTAACTCATCCCTCTTTTTCTCCAGAACCTCGCCTTTAACCTTCATGGTATTTTCGGCGAAGAAAGCAAACCTTAACCAGTCCAGCCCGAAGTTCAACAATGCCTCATCGTCGGTTCTGAGCTTTTCCATATGCTCTTCTTCGACCTCAAAGCGGTCAAAGAAGCTGCTCTCGAAAAGGTTGCGTTTAAACTTGTCCAGGTTGTAGCAGGTCTGGTAGAACATTTGAGCCTTGGCTGGCTCTAACTTATTTCCCTCCTGGAAAAATCGGTGCAGGGTGAGAGCCATGTAGTCCTTGGATTGCTGGTTGTAGGTATCAACTTCCTGGTCAGCCAGCCATTCCTGTACCGTCCACTCCCGGTCCTCCTTGAATCCCTGACAGAGCGACTCATCATCGACCAGGAAGCAGAAATCCTCACCGTCGATTTGCGTCTGCGACGAAGCCAGCCCCAGGGGATACATCCGGCATGCCCAGGGCCTGTCTTCATATATGCCACACCCCTCCGGGGAGACAAAGGGGCATTTCTTGTCTTTATCATCGCCCATCTTGAGCAGAGCCACCGGAATCTGCTGCTCTTCCAATATAAGAGGCAGGGTGTATTTTTCCAGGAATTCTTCCGAAGAGAGGCCCTGGGCCTTTTTCATGCGCAGGACGTCGTAGGGAGTAAGGAAGATGTTGACGTTGCCGCAACACTGACCAAAACAGGATATTCTTTTATGACAGGCAAAATTGAATTTGCTATCCGGAGCAAGCCTCGGGCGTTCTTTTAGTATGGCCTCTTTCCAATCATCCATTTCAGCGTGACGAGACTCCAAGCACCATACATTATAGCGCCTGGAGTCTCGTTTCTCCTAATTTATAACCCTTTTACGCTCGATTCAACCGTATGGGTAATTAGTCGACTATCTGGATGATGTCCCGCTTGAACACGTCCCACTTGTCGGTCTTGGGGTCCCACTTGCAGTTGACAAAGACTTTCCAGTTCTTATTATCAATTTCGGGAGCGTCAGCCCGGAAGTAGTAGCCCGGCCACCTGGTCTCATCACGGAAGAGGACGGTTCTCACGTGAGCCTCGGCCTGCCACATCCGGTGTACGTTTTCCCAGCACCGGGTCAGTTCGTGCAGGTCCTCGGCAGCCAGCTTTTCTGCGTCTTCCTTCAGGAAAGCCAGAAGCTCAAGGCCTCTTTCCAGAGAAGGTTTGTTGGTGCTGAACATGGTGGCTACACCGCCGGCATACTCGTCCATGATTTTCTGAAGTCGATACATGAACTGCTTTGGCTTGATGTAGTTCTCATTGACATCCAGGTTGTCCGTCAGGCCACTGAATTCCTCAAACGTTGCTATCGGGCTGAGGATGGCCTTCTTCAGCTTCTCTATCTGTGCGGCATCTACCTTGGGCTGCTCGGGATTGTCAACGATGTAAGCCAGCGCTGCTTTGGCCGCGATTCTTCCCTCGGCGTGAGAGCCATCGGAGAACTTGTGGCTTGAGGCACCGGAGGCATCGCCGGCACAGAAGATACCCTTGACGGTAGCCATGTGGTTGTAGCCCCAGAAGTACTCTGGCGGGGCGAGGTCTTCGGGACCGCTTACCCAGGTACCGGAAGCGCCGGAGTGCGAGCCGATGAAGTATGGCTCACAGGCCTGAATCTCGGATGGTTTCTCTTCTGGAGAGGTATTGGTGCCAGCCCACAGGATAGCCTGGGAGATGGTCATATCCAGGAAGTCTTCCCATGCCTCGGATTCAACCTCTTTTAGCTTCTTTTTTCGCTCTTTTTCATCTGGCACGGAGGCCACGATAGCCTGTATGGCTTCTTCGGTTCTCATGTAAGCCGGGCCTTTGCCTTCCTTCTGGTCCAGCATCATGAGCCAGTTTCTCAGGTTGGCTGGAACCGGTTTCACCTGTCCGTAGGGCGCCCAGTTCTCCAGCTCCGGTTTGTTATTTACCATATAGTCTCCGCCCAGAGCGGTGGTCGCCCGGGACTTAAACAGGAGGAACCACGCGCCAACCGGACCGTAAGCGTCCTTGAAACGTACCGGAATGAAGCGGACTTCCTGTCAGGTCATTTCGCAGCTGCTCTTCAGGGTGAAGTAAGCGCTGGAACCGGTGTTGAACGGTGGATACCAGGACCGGCCGAAGCCTTCACCGGTGGAGCGTGGCTTGAATACGTGCACCGCTCCGCCCATGCCCACCATGACTGCTTTAGCCTTGAATACGTAGAATTTGTTCTCCCTGGTGCTGAAGCCTACGGCTCCGGCTACACGGTCGCCATCCATTATCGGTTCAACGATAAATATCCTCTCATAAATGCAGTCATCACCCAGAGTGGCCAGGGCGTTCTTGGCGGCTTCAGCAACGATGACCTT
>JAHJRU010000226.1 GCA_018830745.1 Chloroflexota bacterium | reverse complement strand
TGGTCACAGGTCTGGACCCAGGAGATGTACGGCAGCGATGACATACCAAGACCATCCATCGGCGGTGCGGTCAGGTCAACCTGGGCTTTTGGAGGAGAAATCAAATTGCCGGAGGGCGAATACAGCCAGGCCCCATCAGCTGTCCGCTATCCCGTTCAGTCGGAGAAAGACGCCTGGGAGCTACAGATGCCGGAGGATATAACGCAGGCGGGTCCCGTTCCACTGTTTATGCAATTCGCCAGGATGCAGCAAGAACACGGCTTTCCCGTGACCCTGCTCTGTGACTCGCCGGTAGAGACGGTGCGCAGCATATGCGGTGTGGAAACACTTTGTCGCTGGCTGATAAAGCGCCCGGAAGCGGTACACCGACTTCTACGGTTAGCTACTGACTTTCAGTTGAAATTGGCTCAGTACTGGGTGGAAAATTTCCCTCCGAGCCGTATTATGGCGCAGAATACGGCACCTACCACTTCCAACCAGGTCATCTCGCCCAAGCAGTTTGAGACATTTTTCTTTCCCTATCAAAAAGAACTGCACGAGAAGATACTGGCCATGGGAGTCAGGCATATCTTCTGCCATATCTGCGGTGAGCAGAACCTGAACCTTCCCTACTGGGCACAGGTACCAATGGGAAATCCCGGCATTGTGAGCTTTGGCCACGAAATAGATCTCACCACCGCTATAGAATATTTTGGCGATACCAGTATCATCGCCGGTAACGTTGAGCCGGTGGTTTTTCAAATGGGCACGCCTCAGCAAGTCTACGAGCTATGCCGTCAGTCGATTGAGAAGGGTAAAAACGCGCCGCGGGGATACATTCTGACGCCAGGGTGCGGACTACCACCGACGGCACCTCCGTATAATGTATATATGATGACCAAGGCGGCCAGGGATTCTGGGTGGTATAATTAGCGTTATAAGGTATCCGTCGCACATAGGAAATCGGCGAGGGTCACCTTTGGGGAGGTGAAGAATGAATATTGTAAAGGCTACCTGTGAGATGTGCCATCCGCGCTGCGGTTTGAACGTGCATGTAGAGGATGGCCGGATACTGAAGGTTGAACCTATGACGGAACACCCTTTCCACAACAACTGTGTTAAAGCCCGCGCCATCCCGGAGCTGGTGTACTCCCCGGAGCGTCTCACCAATCCCCTGAAGAAAGTAAGTGGGAAATTCGAAGAGGTCACCTGGGACGAAGCCTTTGACTTCGTGGCTCAAAAACTGACTGATATCAAGGATAGATACGGAGCCAAGTCAATAGTAATGCACACCGGGCGCGCCTACGTCGGCTCAATTACTTCACCGATACTTCGTCGTTTCGCCGACGTATTGGGTACGCCCAACTTTACTTCGGGTGGCTCTTTCTGCCATCTTGCCAGAACCATCGGCTTTTCTTTAACCGTGGGAGACCACGTTTGTCCTAATTTCGATTCATCCACCAGATGTGCGGTATTGTGGGGTGATAATCCCACTGAGTCCAACCCCGTGCAGGCTAAAAGTATAAAGGCAGCGCAAGCCGCCGGCTCGAAGCTGATAGTCATAGACCCCAGGGTGATTCCGCTGGCTAAAGGGGCAGACATTCACGCACGGATTAGACCCGGAACCGACTGCGCCCTGGCTCTCAGTATGCTACACGTAATTATTAAAGAGGAACTCTTCGACCGGGAATTTGTCGAGCAGCGGACCGTGGGTTTCGACGAGCTAGCCAAACATGTTGAGGGATACCCGCCGGAAAAGGCAGAAGAAATAACCTGGGTGCCGTCAGATATGATCAGGGACATGGCACGGATGTATGCCACCAATAAACCTGCCAGTATCAGCCTGGGTATATCCATGGATCATTCAGCCAATGGCATTCAGGCTATCAGGGCAATAACCAGCCTTATGGCGGTTACCGGAAATATCAGCGTCCCTGGAGGGAATATCCTGCTTCCGCCCAGAATGCCATTTCCCAAACTCAGGGTCGAAGAAAAGGTAGATAAGGACGTACCAATTGGCATTGACTATCCCCTGTTCACCAGATTCGGCCGCCAGGAACAACAGGCTACCCCGCTACTTGACGTTATGCTGACCGAAAAGCCATACCCCATTAAGGCGCTGCTTAACTTCGGGGGCAATCTAGCCCTGACTTGGCCTGACGCCAATAAGATAAGAAAAGCCTTTGAGAAGCTGGACCTTCTGGTGGATTGCGATATATTCCTGACGGATACCGCCAGGATGGCTGATGTGGTATTACCCGGTGCTACGTTTATGGAGAAGGAGGACTTAAGGGACTATCGTAACCTGGGGCTGCCGCTTTTCCTTATGCAAAATAAAGCCACGGAACCTGTGGGAAGCTCCATGGAGGACTGGAAGATAGTAGCTGGCATTGCCAGAAGAATGGGCTATGGGGATTACTTCCCGTGGGAAAGTACGGAAGAGCTATTCGGCTACCTGCTGAAACCATCGGGGCTCACTCTTGACGAGCTCAGGCAAAAGCACGAAGGCATATACTACGGTGAGAAAGTATCCCGGAGGTATCTTGAAGAGGGCTTTAATACCCCGTCGAAGAAGGTGGAGCTGTACTCCAGCCTTTTAGAAGAACACGGGTACGACCCTCTGCCCACCTACCATGAACCTCCAGAGAGCCCGGTCAGTACGCCTGCCCTAGCCAGGGAATACCCGCTGATACTGGTTACCGGGGTAAGAGTCCTGCCTTACCAGCACTCGCAATATCATACCTTACCTTCCATGCGGAAAATGGTGCCAGAGCCATACGTGGAGATACATCCGCAAACCGCGGCTTCCCTCGGGATAAACCATGGAGACATGACAACGGTTGAAACCCCTAAAGGAAGCATCAGGTTAAAGGCTAACGTGACCAGTGATATTCTCCCGGATGTGGTAGCCGTTTTACACGGCTGGGGTGAGGCCAATGCCAACCTTCTTACCTCTATGGACAAAGAAAATTGCGACCCGGTATCAGGCTATCCCGGCCTGAGGCAGACCCTGTGCCGGGTGGCTAAATGCTAGCCGGATTCTGCCACTGTACCATCGGGGAAGCGCTGAATGGCTATTATCCGAGTCTCGTGCTCAAAAACTGATAGGCAGTCTTGACAGGGATTAAGCGTGGCGTCATCATAATCGCATAGCGCCGCATCGGGTTCCCCCCTCCCCCTCAATGGCTTTTCATGGGATTCTGGCCTAAAGGGCTTATGACAGCCGCCGTCTCCTCAGCCACCGCCATAATATCGCCAGCCGAAAGCCCTTGCCGACGCATCATCGTCAGCCGGTCCGGAGCCATTCCCGCCTCGCCAAGCAGGAGGCGCGCGTGTTCGACGCGTTTTTCTGCCCGGTTACTGCCGACCAGGAACTGGCATTGC
>JAHJRU010000225.1 GCA_018830745.1 Chloroflexota bacterium | reverse complement strand
TGGCGCAAGCCGTCATTTAAGGAGGTTTGATATGGTTGAAACCAAGACGAAAGAGACTATCCCCCAGGAAGCCTTCGAGGAGCTTAGGGCTATCGTCGGCCCCGACTACGCCACCATGGACCCCGTCATCTGCCAGGCTTACCACGGTCGCGGTTATGCCCGGGAGCAGATGTGGTTCCTGGGGTGCTCCACCCGCCCGGCCTGCGTGGTCATGCCGGCTACCACCGGGGAAGTTGCCCGCATAGTCAAGCTCTGCAACCGCTACGGGTTGCCCTACACCCCGGCCAGTACCATGTGGGTGATACAGGCATCTTCCCGTTTCCGTAACGACTTCATCATTATGGACCTCAAGCGGATGAACAGCATGGAAATCGACGAGAAGAACATGATTGCCATATGCGGACCCGGAGTAATCTACGGTCAGCTACTGGAAGAAATCCTGAAAAAAGATATGTACACCATCGCTCCCGGGGGCGGCTCGCAAGTCTCGGTTGTCGCCAATCACTTAAACTGCGGCATCTGCCCCCTGTGCTATCGCATCCCCCTGAGCGACCGCCGCATAAACGGCTCGGAATGGGTCAATCCGGAGGGAGAGATAATACGCCTGGGCTCACTCCTGGCGGGAGAGAACAGCTGGTTCTGGCAGGACGGGTTCGGGCCTAATATCACCGGAATTCTGCGGGGACAGTTCGGCTGGAATGGTGGTATGGGCATCGTCACCAGGATGTCGGTCAAACTCTATCCCTTCCAGCCGCAGCCGATGACGCCGGAAGGGGTAACACCGGACACCCATTGCGTACTGCCCCCCAGGACGAAGTTCTATAACATCAGAATGCCTGACGGCGAGTCTTTGGCTAAGGCTATGGACGAAATATCAAAGGCGCAAATTACCGCCAACGCACAGAAAGTACCCGTTGCCTGGCGGCAGATTGCCAAGTCTGCGGACCGCAATGATTTCTGGAATGCCTGGGACAATACAACCGAAGAAGATATTATCAAGTCCCAAATCCTGCGCGTTTTCATCGTCGGCTACACCTCCCAGAAGCAACTGGAATACGAAGAACAGATATTAATGGACATCATAGAAGAGCTGGGCGGCCAGTTGGGGCGCACCCGGCAGACCGACCAGTCCCTGTTGAAGATGTCTGACTCCGCCGGCATGTGGATGATGACCGGAGGCTATATGTCCAATACGGCCGGGGTTGACAGCCAGCGACTTTGTGCTCAGACCGGCATAGAACTGGGCGAGAAAATGCTGGAATATAACCCGCCTTTAATGCCGCAATACAATGATCCCGGCTGGTACCAGTCTACTGAGTTCGGGCACCAGTGTTACCTGGAGATACCCGCCTATATGGACCCCGACATCCTCGACCCTGAAGCCCCCACCTATGACAAGGCGGAAGCCACCCGCGTATACCAGTGGTATATGTCAGAGGTACCTGCCATCGAGGTTAAGAACGGCTTCTACAGCATCTTTGACGGGCAGCACATTCCGGTCAGGCTCAAAGCTCCTGCCTACCATAACTACCATATCTGGGTTGAGAGGTTCAAGCAGGAGTTTGACACCAACAACCTGAGCAACCCGCCACAGCCATTCGATATTGACGAGATTCAAAAAAGGTATCCTGAGTTCGTAACCCAGGAAGCCAAAGACGCCATATCCAAAATAGCCAAAAGCTGAACTCCCATCGGAGAAAAAGGGGCGAGGGGACCCGACTTCGCATGTCACTCTCGCCCCTAACTTGACCTGATTAACCGCGAAGGAAAGATAATAAAACTTGCACTTGCCAGAGGGCTTCTCTTAAAATAGGGCAGCCCATAAAGAAGCTTTAGCGATGATAAACTTTCCGGTGCTGGTTCTTAATCAAACTTATGAACCACTCAGTATCTGCCGTGTCCGGCGCGCCCTGGTGCTAATGCAACAGGATAAAGCTGAGATGCTGGAAAACGGTGTGGGATTTGTCCATTCCGCCCGGCAGACCTTTCCAATCCCTTCAGTCATCAAGATAGCCTATATGGTCAAACGCCCTCGCCCGCAGAGGAAATTAACGCGTTTTGAGATTTTTAATCGAGACAGGTTTACCTGCCAGTACTGCGGCAAACAGACTCACCAGCTTACCATAGACCACGTTATTCCTCGTTACCGGGGAGGCCCACATACCTGGGAAAATATGGTCAGCGCCTGCTCAGCCTGCAATCGCCGCAAAGCAGGTAGAACTCCCAAGGAAGCCGGCATGAGATTGCTTCATCCACCCAACCCACCACGAGACAAACACCGCTTCTACGTTCCCCACAACTACCGGCAAATCCGCCAAGAATGGCAAAAATACCTGCCCCAATAGAATCCTACCGCTAGTTCGCGCCCCTGGTCCCTTTCCTCCCACCTTTCGATGCTGAGCGCCGGGAAGATGTATCCTCAACACCCTTGATTTCACTGAGCGGTAATTCCACAACGGCTTCGCTCTCCACCTGAACCATAACCGTTTCCTTTAGCGGGTTTGTCCCCACTACACTGGCCGACCCCGAAGGTGTGCTCACCTGCTGACCTATCCTGGGCATTCCAGCCTTCATACACTTGTATTGCTCATTCTCATAGGTCAGGCAGCAGAGAAGCCGCCCACAAGTACCCGAAATCTTCATCGGGTTAAGGGGCAAATTCTGGTCCTTAGCCATTCTTATTGAGACCGGGGCGAATTCACTCAGGAAATTAGAACAGCACAGCGGCCGGCCACAACGCCCAAAACCACCGATTAGCTTGGTTTCGTCCCTGGGCCCTACCTGCCGTAGCTCTACCTTGACCTTAAAACGACTGGACAGCTGCCTAACCAGCTCACGGAAATCAACCCTTTCCTCAGCGCCAAAGAAAAAGGTGAGGCGGTCACCGCCAAGGTTATATTCGGCAGACAAAAGTTTCATCGACAGGTTTAATTGCCCAATTAGCTTCCCGCACTCGATTAACGCCTCCTCTTCCTTAGCCTCTAACTCCTGGGCACGCTCAATATCCTCCGGTTCCGCCTTGCGTATCACCGGTTTTAATTGTCCCTCTATCTCGTTAGCCAGGACTTGCTTGGGAGCAATGACCACCTGCCCCATCTCCATACCGCGAGCAGTCTTCACCACCACGCAATCATTTACTTCAAGGTCTATTCCGGACGGGTCAAAGTAATAAACCCGTCCCGCCCTCTTAAAACGAACACCAACAATTTCAGCCATTTTTTCTCTCCGGTATATTAAGCATTAGCACTTCGAGTGCCAGCCGCGGATTAGCATTCTGTCCAAGCTGCTCCTTAACCGCCTGAAGGCTATCAATGAAGCCCCTTATTTGTTCCAAACTGTAATGTCCCGCCATCTCTTCAAGCGTAGCCGCCATATCTATATTGGTGATGACATCACCGCAGCCAACCTTAACCAGCAAAAGGTCACGCCACCAGTCCAGCCACAGGTCCAGCACCTTATAGACTGTATCCCTACTTTGACCGAACTGCGTCGCCAGCTGGGCAGCGTAAGCAAAACGCTCCTCATGGTCCGCCCCAATAATATCAACCAGGCGTTCCAGTTTCTCATCGCGCTGTTGCAGCAGACTGCTATCAAAAGCCGCGGATAGCGCCCAGCCCAGACAACCATGCGCCAGCCTGGAAAGCAGTCTAGCCAGCGGCGCATCAATGCCCCAGCGGCTCGATAGAGCCTCCTCCATATCACCAGCCGGCAAAGGGGCTAACTCCAGCCTCTGGCAACGAGAGACTACCGTGGTGAGCAATAACCTGTCATCGCTGGCCAGCAAGATGAAAACTACCTTGCCCACCGGCTCTTCCAGTGTCTTCAGCAAACTGTTCGCCGCCTCTAATGATAGCCGCTCCGCCCCATCAATAATGAATACCTTGTATCTGCCTTCAAAGGGCGGGAGGCTGGCCGCATGCTGCATTTCCCTGACCTGGTCAATGCCTATCTCCACCTTCGCCTTATCCAGAACTGGATTCCCGTTCTGGTTCAGCCCGATAACCTGGACATCTACATGCTTGGCGGAACCGATTTTCTGGCATGAAACACACTCACCACAGGGGCGCTCATCAACCTCACAGTTCAGCGCCTGTGCCAGATTAAGAGCCAGCGTCATTTTGCCCACCTGAGATGGGCCCACAAAAAGGTAGGCATGCGCCAGGGCTTCTCGCTCGAGACTGCGCTCAAGCAGGGATACCACCCTGGTCTGCCCTACTATCTGCCACATTCCAAAACCAACCTCATCCTATACCAGGTCACACCTGGTCAGATCATCAAAAGTCTCGCGGCGGCGAATAAGCCGTGCCTCTCCTTCCCTCACCAGGACAATGGCCGGTCTGAGAAAGGCATTGTAGTTACTGGCCATGGGTAAACAATACGCCCCACAATCCGGTATAGCGATTATGTCGCCGGCGTTAATGGAGGGCAGAGCAATATCGCGAATCAGTATATCTCCTGACTCACAGAACCGCCCGGCAATGGTAACTGTGTCCGTGGCCTTCTCTCGCATTTTAGTGGCTACTACCGCCTCATATTCCGACCCGTAAAGAGCGGGGCGAATATTATCCGCCATTCCGCCATCCACCGAGACATAGCACCGGACACCGGGAATATCCTTGACCACCCCCACGGTGTAAAGCGCCACTCCGGCCTGTCCCACTATCGCCCTGCCCGGCTCAATGACCAGGTGGGGCAGGGCCATGCCCAGCTCCTGGCACTTATACGTAACCCTGGCTGTTATCGCTTCGGCATATGTCGAGATGGGCGGCGCGGGAGAATCCAGGGTATACTGAACGGCAAAGCCGCCGCCAATATCCAGCTCAGTCAATTCAAAGGCGTGTTTCCGGTTCATCTCAGCGGCAAAGTTCAGGGTAGCTTCAATTGCCTCCAGGTACGGCTCTACTTCATGGATAAGCGACCCCAGATGAAAATGAAGCCCGGCCAGATTCACCTCGGGCATCGACATAGCCAGAGCTACCGCCTCCTCCGCGCGAGATAACGAAAAACCAAACTTGCTGTCAATAATGCCGGTGGCGATATACTGATGAGTATGCGGGTCTATGCCAGGGGTCAACCGCAGCAGTATGTCAGGATTAGCGCCACATTCCTTAGCCAAATCCCCCACTAATTTAAGCTCAGGTAAATTATCCACCACAATACGCCCAACCTGCCACTGCAGAGCCAGTTTGACCTCATTAGCCGCCTTATTATTGCCATGGAAATAGACGCGGTCAAACGGAAAACCAGCTGAATGCGCAATAGCCATCTCCCCAGCCGATACGGCGTCCAGGCCCAACCCCTCCTCCTCCAGCAGGAGAGCTATGGCGCGGTTAATGAAAGCCTTACCCGCATAGACCACGCCGGTGCCGGTATAACGCTGGCCGAACTCGGCCACAAACTCGCGGCACTTGTGACGCAGGGTAAAATCGTCAAAGACATAAAGCGGTGTGCCAAACTCAGTCGCCAGGTCGACGGTATCACAACCACCAACCACCAGATGGCCCCTATCGCTCACCTCGGCGGTTAATGGAAAGAGAGAAAGTCTATCTGTCATCGAGTATAACTACCTTTAGTTTTAAATAATGGATATAAGTCTTTTACTATCCAGTTTTATGTTATCAGTGCATCGTGGTGAAGTCAATTTGCATATAGCTACCTCACCCCTGTATCCCTCAACTTTGATGTCATTGCGAGGAACGGAGCGACGAAGCAATCTCTAACGGCAATTGCATAATCGTACGAGATTGCTTCGCTTCGCTCGCAATGACACATTATGGAGAGGGGGAATTGTTTTGGAAGTGAGGCTTCGCCTCTCTTAGACTCTCCAAATTGACACCGTTCCCATATTCTCATTACAATACAGCTTAATACAAATATTAGGAGACAGCATTTGCAGCACCAGAAAACCACCCTTGATAACGGCCTGCGTATTATTACCGCCAGTATGCCTCACATCCGCTCGGTATCTACCTGTATCTATATTGGCACCGGCTCCAGATACGAGCCTGACGCCATAGCCGGAATTTCCCATTTCATCGAGCACATGTTATTCCGAGGCACCACAAATAGACCCACCTCCAAAGAAATCGCCGAAGCCATAGAAGGGGTGGGCGGAATCCTCAACGGTGCCACGGGTAAGGAGTTAAGCATGTACTGGTGCAAAGTAGCCCAGCCACACTTTGCGCACGCTTTTGAGGTACTGGCAGATATGGTGCTTAATGCCAAATTTGACCCCGAGGACATCGCCAAGGAACGTCAGATTATCATCGACGAAATTAATATGACCCTGGATTCCCCGTCCCAACGGGTGGAGATGCTCATTGACGACCTTCTGTGGCCCAATCATCCGCTGGGACGTGATGTCGCCGGCTTTAAGGAATCGGTAAATGCTACCACCAGAGACGCCATACTCGATTACCTTGGAGGTCACTATCAACCCGGTAACACCATAATCAGCATTGCCGGAAATATTGACCACGAATCAGCCGTAACCACCGTAAGTGATGTTTTTGGCAACTGGACCAACCCTGCGCCGTCATCGGAATACCTACCCTACGAAAGGCAAACTACTAAGCGGCTGTTACTCGAGACGAAGGCTACCGAGCAAGCCCACCTTTGCCTGGGAATTCACGAGCTACCCCTGCTCGACCCCAAGCGCTTTGCCCTTGACATGCTCAATGTCATACTCGGGGAAGGCATGAGCAGTCGACTTTTTACCGAAGTCCGCGATAAACAGGGCCTGGCTTACAGCATCGGCAGCCACTCAGAACATTACCATGACTCGGGCTCGATTACTATCTACGCCGGGGTTGAGCCCGAAAAGGTGGAAACCGCCACCAGGGTTATCCTTGAGCAGCTCGAACTGCTCAAGGAACCGGTATCAGAAGCTGAGCTTTCCCGGGCCAAGGAACTGGCCACCGGACGCTTATTGCTGGGTATGGAGGACAGCCGCAGTGTGGCTGGATGGCTGGGCGGGCAAGAGGCACTCAACAAGCGCATCCTCGGTGTTGACGAAGTAACGGCTATCATTAACGCCGTCACCATTGAAG
>JAHJRU010000224.1 GCA_018830745.1 Chloroflexota bacterium | reverse complement strand
GCAGCACGCCTTGATGATATCTTTAAAACCGATCGGAGAAATGACCCTGTTGAAACTGTCGGTTAGCTATCCGTTAGCTTTTTTGGGGAATGACTCCCATCGAGCCATTCTATGGCGCTAATTTAGCTTCAAAAAATGGTACCCCTGCCGGGACTCGAACCCGGGCACGCGGTTTAGGAAACCGCTGCTCTATCCACCTGAGCTACAGGGGCATGCTGGCTATTGCCGTTACTATTCTAAAACCTGTTGCCCGCTTTGGCAACATACCCTGAGGAAAATGGAGCCAGCGGACAGATTCGAACTGTCGACCTGCGGTTTACGAAACCGCTGCTCTACCAACTGAGCTACGCTGGCACACCCCTATTATAGCCGACGGGACAGGAGTGAACAATGGACAAACGAAAATTTAAAGGGAGGAAGGGCAGTACGCTATGACAAGAAAACAGTTTGTCCTATCACTCTTCCAGAGTGACATCCTCCGTTTTCCTCCAGCGGAGCCAGAGGACACCACCCGTTACCAGGACTGCCATCACCGCGACATATATTTCCACATGGCCAACAGTGAAAAGTCCGGCGACCAACAAAACAGCGCTGTAATTAGTCAACGTGTGCAGAGATGCAGCCAGCAGGTAGAATTGCCACCCCCAACCCCTCGCCAGCCCGTAACCCGCCAACGCCGAAAGCCCAACGTGAATGGCTACGGTAAAGAATCTCTCCCAGAAGGGAGCCAGCGCCATAAGACCCTGTGCCTGCACCATTTCCCAACCCCACCCGGTGAGGAAGACTCGATTATGCGCCCACAGTGCCTCAAAAACCCCCAGCCCAAGCCCGGCCACCGCCCCGATAGCCAGCCCCATCATGGGATCAATGCTCCGGCCTTTACGCCACCACCAGACGACCACCGGCACCAGCTTGGCGCCTTCCTGAATGAATCCGCTGAGGAGTACCTGCGGTATGGCGGTCAGCAGAATAAAGCGGTAAATAACTTCCCTGCTCCAGAAACCGCCAAGCACATCCCCCGCCCAAAGCTGGAGAGGGACTTGTATGAAGGTGATGGCCGCCAATGAAAATATGGCGCTGCCCACCAGGACAGCCCATGCCCGGAGGTTCTTAAGGATATTCGTCCAGTAAAGGGTAAACCAGAAGGCACCAAAGGCAAACGCCAGGCCTATCCCCACCAGCAGAGAAGTCCACTTAATGCCCGGATAAACGAACCAGGAAACAAAGAAATCAACTAACTGCTCTCCCATTGCATCCTCCTAGCTGGCATTGCCTGCCAGCACCATAGCACATTCGCCAATCACGGCACAATAAGCTGTTCTGCTAACCGTTGCTGGTAATATCTGAGGTGCTGTGCCAGTCACCGGTTAATCCCTCCCTCAGATTTGTATCATCCCTTACCCAGCAATATCTTAACGAAAGGGGCAACGCCAAAAGCAAGGATAAAAAGGGCGCAACCAATAACGGCGGCTATCAGGCTTATCCCGGCAACCTGTGGGCCGAACTGCCAGAATACTATGTCCACAAGGCTGGCCAGAAAACCGCCCAGCCACCCCAGGGCTACCGTTCTGACCCGACCGGAAGGCATGAGCAGCGGCACCAGCTTGGTACCGAGTAACCTCACGGCCACGGCGATAGCCAGCAGGAGAAAAAACCCAAGAATACTCACTTTCAGCTACTTCAGGCTCTTCAAAAAGTCTATCGCCCACTCAACGGCATCCTGATTTTCAAGGTCCAGCTCATAGTCTGGTGACAGCCCCTCACCCTCAATGAGATGACCATCAGGGGTCAGCCAGCGGGCTACGGTGATACTCATACTGGAGCCATCACCAAGCGGCTGCACGATATTGACACTGCCTTTACCAAAGGTAGTGTTGCCGGCAATAGTTGCCCGGGACCGGTCTCGCAAGGCTCCGGCCAGCACCTCGCTGCCGCTGGCACTGTGCTTATCTACCAGAACAACCATGGGCAAATCAGTGACCTCCCTGCCTCCCCTGACATTCCGCACGGTAATTTTCCCCTCATTATCCCGCACCTTGACCACCACACCATCACTGAGAAAATAACTGGCGACATCTACCACCGACTCAAGCAAGCCGCCCGGATTACTGCGCAGGTCGAGGATGATGCCGGTAGCCCCTTGCTCACCAATACCGCGCAGCGCCTCTGCCAGCTCTTCATCGGTGCGCACGCTGAAATGAGTAATGATAAGGTGAGCAATGTCTCCCTTCATTTCAAAGTTGACGCTCGCCAGCTTAATTTCATCCCTGATTATCTCTATCTCTTCGGTTTCGTCCTGGTCCTTATGCCGGACAAGGAGGGTGACCGGTGTCCCTTTTTCACCACGGATGAGCAGCACCGCCTCGGTAAGGGTCATGCCCTCGGTTGACTGCCCATCTATCTCCAGTATCACATCTCCCGGTTTAATGCCCGCTTCGGCCGCCGGTGAACCGGGAATAGGTGCTACAATGGTTATCTTTTCATCTTTGACAGCCACTGTCGCCCCGATGCCATCGAACTTCCCCTCCAGGTTGCTCATCCCCAGTCTGGCGACCTCCGGTGCCAGATAGTAGGTATAAGGGTCGTCCAGCTCCTCCACTATGCCCTTTATGGCGGCTCGACTCAGCGTGGTAGCATCCAGCTTGTCCGGCTCAACGTAATTATCGAAGAGAACAGTCCATGCCTGCTCGACCAAGCCCATGCCCTGTCCAGAGGTGATACGGGTAAAAGTAGCCAGGGCATAGCCGGAACCAAAAGACATGGCGAGACTAAGTGCCGATGCTATTATCAGGATAAATTTCATATTTCTTGACATAGCTGACTCCTGAAAACAAAGTTGATTATTCTTAAACCAGAATCCACCGGGGCCAAGGTTTGTTACTGAGCCTGGCTTTCTGCTTTCTGCTCGCAGCCAGCCGTGAATTCGGCCAGGGTCATCACCCGCAACAAGGGCCGTAAGGGGCTTTTCTGATATAGCCCAAGCACGCGGTCGCGCTGCTCCGGGGTATATGAGGCGCAGCAGTCACTGAGAAATATAGCCCGGAAACCATTGGTGATACCATCCAAGACCGTGGCGCAGACGCATACCTCAGTGGTGACTCCGGCAACGGCTATGGTATCAACCTCAAGCCTCCTCAGGGTGAAATCCAGGTCCGTCCGGAAAAAGGCACTAAACCGCCTTTTAGGTAAAATAATGTCCGAATCCTGCGGCTTCAGTTCATCAATTACCTCAGCGCCACGCGTACCTGTTATGGCGTGAGGCTTTACCCGGCTGTGGAAAACAAAATCGGTTTCCAGGTAACTGTCACTGGCAAAGATAAGCGGGAAGCCTTTTTCCCGGGCGAAAGCCGCCAGGCGCTGGAGGTTGGGGATGATTTTACGGCCTTCTTCTCCCATGGCATAGGGTGAACCAAGGTCAATATTGTCCTTGACCATGTCAACGATGATTATGGCCGGTTTCATCCTACGAGCCCCCTCCTGATTGAACCAGAGACCAAGTAAACCTGTAAGCCGAGTTCTGTACTCCGAGATATCTCGGAGCGGTGACCATCTATCTAGCCCTGCTGTTACCAACAGGGTCAAGCGACCAACCCGGGGACAGGCCGGGCGTCCTTATGTCCCTCTATTCGGTCTTGCTCCGGATGGGGTTTACCCAGCCGGCTGGTCTCCCAGCCGCTGGTGAGCTCTTACCTCACCATTTCACCCTTACCCCGCCGGAGCGGGGCGGTATGTTTCTGTGGCACTTTCCGTAGGGTCACCCCTCCTGGGCGTTACCCAGCATCCTGCCCGGTGGAGCTCGGACTTTCCTCCCGCCTGAGACGGGCGGCCACCCGGTTTACTTGGCCTGATTACACTTTAGTATATAGGGTATTATAAGTCAACGTGTCTGCTTCTCCCCGGTCAAAGCCCCCTTCAAGATACCCCCCCCTACTAAAATACCAAGAAATCACCCTACTAAGATACCAATATTTCCTATTGCCCCAAGCCCACCTTGCAGGCATAATTCTAGTTAGATACACGGCTAACAATAGCAGGGGTCAGGAGGAATAACTCTTCACGTGTCTGTATACACTCTGGTTTCGCTCTTAAGTTTCGCCAGCTATTCCGCGCTAATAGTCGTCACCCTAAGGCATAAGCCGCGGCGATTGGTGCACCACACCTTCGTCCTGTTCCTAATTGGCGCCGCGCTGTGGGCCAGCTTCGCCCTGTCACGCTATCTTTTCCCCGAAAACTCTGTTCTATTATCCAAGCTTATACTGGTCTCTGCCCTGTACACGGTGGTCGCCTATTACCATTTCCTGCGCGTCTTTATGAAGAAGTCCGGCGGTATAGGGATGGTCCTGGGATATGCCTCAATTGCGGCGCTTATCCCACTTATCGTCCCGGACAAAACCGCTAATTTCATGGCGCGATTAGCCTCTCTTGGCGCCAACCCGGAACCCGCTTATCCCCTCATCTTCATCGGTATAGTCATTCTGGGAGCCATCGTTCTCGTGAGCCTGGCAATAGTCGGGCTAATCCAGACATACCGTCATTCCACCGACCCGCTGGAGCGTAAAAGAACGGTTTACTTACTGGCGGGCGCGGCGCTGATGGCACTTTTTGGCCTTACCAACATGTATCCCTCGCTCACCCAGTACCCCCTGGCCACCTTCGGTAATCTGGCCAATGCGATCGCCATCACTTACGCTATTTCCCGGTACCATCTACTCGAAGTTAACCTGAGTCTGCGGCACGGGGTAGTATACGCTTTTACCGGAATCGGCGCTGTCGGTCTCTACCTCGTTATACTATCCGGTTTTTTACAGCCGCTTAACCTGAAGGCGAGCTACGCCACGCTGATTATCGGCGCCGGAGCCGCGTTTTTAATCGCCATCCTGTTCCATCCCTCAAGAAAGCTCTTCCAGAAATGGCTGGAACGCCTGATTTTCAAAGAAACGTATGATTACCGCCACCTGTTATTGAACTTCGCCAATAAAATGAGTCACGTACTGGACCTGGATGAACTGGCTGAATATATGCTAACCCTGATAACCAAAGGTTTACACGCGAGGGAAGCCTGCCTTTTCCTGGCAGATAACAGTGAGACTGATTACTTTCCGCGGTATATTTTGCCAAGCGATGCCAATCACAGCGGCGGCATGAGGCTGGCTAAAGATAGCCCCATTGTCACCTGGCTGGCAAAAGAGAACCGCCCTCTCCACCGCGAGCAGTTAGACATCCTCCCTCAGATGAAAAGCCTGTGGCAAAGGGAAATGGATGAGCTTAATAACTCGCAGATTGAGCTGTTTTTCCCCATCAAGAACAAGGGTATCTTAATTGGCGTTCTTGCCATCGGGAAAAAGCAGCATTCGGGCCACTATGGAAGTGAAGACGTAGATCTGGTTATGGCCCTGACCAGTCAGGCCGGGG
>JAHJRU010000223.1 GCA_018830745.1 Chloroflexota bacterium | reverse complement strand
TAATTCCTTCAGGTACTGCTGTGATGAGGTGAGCCGGTTTTGAGCCTGGACAACCACCTCATTTTCTCCAAGCTGGCTGGTGAGGTGATTAAGCGTCTTTTCATTGGTTTGAATCTCGATATCAGTTTTCTGAAGCTGGTTAAGTTGCTGGGCAACATTCATTCTTTTGCTCCGGCACCTCGATTATTTTCAATACCATCTTTTGTGTAGAAGTGGTCAAGGATAACGAGTGACCTCTCTATGATAATGGATTAACCCTACGTTTAGCAACCGCTGGAAGCATGGCAAAAAGCGACAACGTAGTGTAGCTATAATAGAACACGTGTGCTATTATAGGCTGACTGTGACCAGGGAAGTATTATGAGGCTATTAAAGTTAGCGGTGGAAATTCGTCGGTGGGATTTGGCGGCGCACACTATTGTTCTGGCTACCGCCAAACTCCTGAATAATGGAGAGAAACCAGATGCCGGCAGAGGAAAAGAGAAAAAGGGGCGCTCCAAAGGGAAACCAGAACGCTAGAAAGCATGGTTTCTACGCCCGGGTTCTGGATGAAGCGGAGCAGATTGATTTTGAGCTGGTGTCCGGGGTTGAGGGAATTGACGATGAGATTGCCCTGCTTCGGGTCAAGATAAAATCTATCCTGGCGCGCGACCCGGAGAATATCAAGCTGGTTATGCAGGTAACCAATGCTCTGTCCCGGCTGGTAAAGACGAGGTATAACATTACCAAAGACCAGAAGAAGGGGCTTAAGGAGGCCATAGCCAATGTCCTTAGAGATGTCGCCTTGCCATTGGGAATCGGCATCGGAGCAGCCTTCGATAAATAGGCTTCGTCCATATCAGCGGGAGGCGGCGCTGGCGATACTCGACAGCGTCTTTTGCGGCAGGGGGCTGACGTTCTCCGTGGAAATTGCCCGGCAGGGTGGCAAAAATGAACTCTCGGCCCAGCTGGAACTGCTGCTTTTAACCCTCAATATGGCCAGGCCTCATAATCTTATTAAGTGTGCGCCCACCTTTAAGCCACAGACGGTTATTTCCATGATGCGGTTGAAGGACAGACTGAATGATGTCGGTTTTGGCGATTTCTGGTTGAGTGAACAGGGCTATATTATCCGTCTGGGGAACGCGCGAGCCATATTTCTATCGGCGGATAAGTCGGCTAATGTGGTGGGTAATACGGCTCACGTATTGCTGGAGATAGATGAATCGCAGGATGTCGACCAGGACAAGTATACCAAGGAATTCAAGCCGATGGGGGCGACAACCAATGTGACCACCGTTCACTATGGGACCACCTGGGATGATTCTACCCTGCTCGAAGGGGTGAGACAGATAAATCTCGAGCTGGAGAGAAAGGATGGCGTTAAACGACATTTCCGTTATGACTGGCAGGAGGTGGCTAAGTACAACCCCGAGTACCGGGCTTACGTTGAAGCGGAAAAGGAGCGCCTGGGGGAGCATCACCCCTTATTTCTGACCCAGTATTGCCTGCAGCCGATTCGTGGCGGAGGCAGGTTCTTGTTGCCGCAACAGCGGGCTCAGCTTCAGGGGAATCATTCGCGGAGGCACCATCAAGACGTTAGCCGCGTCTATGTGGCGGGCATTGACCTGGCCGGGGAGGCTGAAGTGGGAGAAGACGACTATTTGCGTGCCCTGAAGCCACGGCAGGATTCTACGGTGGTTACTATTGGTGAGCTGGACTTTTCAATGGTTGATGATGTTATCAAGCAGCTGGGAATCCGGGTGGTGGAGCATTACTGGTGGACCGGGCGGAAGCATGCCGAGCTTTACCCTCAGTTAGTCGATATCTTGAGAAATGGCTGGGGGTGTCGTCGGTCGGTGGTTGATGCTACCGGGATTGGCCAGCCGGTTTTTTCGTTTCTCCGGAAATCAGTGGGCGCCAAGGTTTCTCCGTTTACCTTTACCGCTCCGTCGAAGTCGGAGTTGGGTTTCAATCTCCTGGCAGCGATAAACTCCGGCCGGTTGAAGATGTATGCCGGGGATGGCTCCGGTGAGTATCAGCAGTTCTGGCTGGAGATGGAGAAAGCCAAGAGTCTATATCGCCCTAGCCAGACGATGAATTTTTACGTCGACCCGGCCGAGGGTCATGATGATTTCCTGATGAGCCTGGCGCTGATGGTGGAGGCGGCTAACCGGTATGTACCCCGGGGGGCGAGGGGAAAGAAGGATGAGTAAGAGAGGAAATGCTTCTCTAAACAGTTCCCCCCTCTCTTTTGACGGAGAGGGGGGCTCGTTGAGTGGAGGAGACGGTAATTGTCTTTTAGTAGTAGGCGGTTCTCCGGCCTACCCACAGGCCAAACATAAACAGTATTACTGCACCGAGACCAATCACCAGGTAAAGGACCCACCCGGTTAAACCGAAAGTGAATCCACCGGTATAGAAGGCTTGCGGTTCTGACCATGCGCT
>JAHJRU010000222.1 GCA_018830745.1 Chloroflexota bacterium | reverse complement strand
GAGGGCTTCTTTCTCCCTCTCGGTGGAGGTGATAATATGGTGGCAATCGCGGGTCAATTGCCTTTCACTGGCGATACGAAGCTCCGGCTCCGTCTCTCCAATACCAAGGGCATTTTTAGCTGCCCCCAGCGTATGGAACATCATAAAATGCGGGACGCCCCACCAGCGTTGTAGAGTGACGCCCACCCTTCCGGAAAGCCAGTAATGGCTGAAAATTAAATCATATTCCAATTCTTCACTTCTGCGGAAATCTTCCAGGCTATAGGCAAAATCAAGCAGATGAGGATATATAGCCAGTTTGTCTATCTCCCCATTTCCGCCCGCATTTAAATGAATAAGCCGGGCATTCTCTCCCAGACTGTAAATTTGTTCATCCTGCGGGTCATGAACGCGGGTATAAACATCTATCAGCAATCCCAGCTTCCCCAGTTCGCCAGCCAGTTCCCGGACATAGACGCTCATGCCTCCGGTATCCCTGGTTCCCAGGTGACCCAGGGGACAGCTATGTATACTGAGCATGGCTATTCTCATTTGGCCAAACACCATTTATTTCTCTCCTCTCTCAGTTGCTGGTGCCAGATTCTCTGTCCGCTCACTAGAGCTTTATCTGGCAATCATACAGCGGGATTTCCGTGCCGCCAATATGATACTTATATGCCTCACCACCCTTTAGAAAATCGAACTTCTTTCTACCTCTCTCGATACTATCCTTGATACACAGCACTTTGGAAAGCAGCCCCACGCTAAGTGAGCGGTACCGGGGATTATAGCCGCTATTATACAGATATACATGGTCGTGGTAGTCAAAGGCCATGACCATAGCCACCGGCAGTGTATCCAGCTCAAGGATGCCCAATCTCAATAGCCCGGCATCAGCCATAACCTCGGTCAGTGACCTGAAATATGATTCCATCTGTGCCGTCAGGAAGTCGGCTTTTTCTTCCCGACTCTCAGTAAACAGGCTTAAAAAAGTGCCCATCATATCCCGTGCCGAGGACCTGTCCTCGACAGAACGGTAGCCTACCTTACCAGCCTCCTCCAGCCTTCTCAGTTTGCGCTTTATTTCGTGACGCTGCTTGGTCACCAGCAAAGCCAGATACTCGTCCCAGGTAGGCGGTAATTCTACTTCCAGAGAGACGTCCTCCTGGGTGCATTGGGCGTCATACTGCCACTTGCGCACCAGCGGAATCAGCTCATTAATAACGACGGAATCGGGGTGCACCGACTTTAAATCCAGGTGAGCGATGCCTTCCCGTTTCAAATCAGCCAGCAGGGCGGTAAAGAATTCAGTTTCCCGCCCGGGAGCAACTATGAAGTCTAGGTAATCACAGACATCAACGCTGCCGATGAAGGCGGCTGTATTGCCTCGAAGCATGAGCGGGGCAATGCCTAATATGTCATTACCCTGCCATACCGTGCCCAGGTAAAGCTCGGATGCCGAAGCAAATGCCTGCCACCAGACTTCCAGCCACGGTGGTATGACAAATAATGGCTCCCATCTAAGCTGATACTTTGAATCGGCCCAGTAGGAAGCCAGGCTGGCAAAACTCTCTCGGGTAACCGTATAGTCCATAGGCGCACTAATATAAATTTTAGCATACTAAGGAGTGAGGTAGCCATATGATGGTCTGATTACAGGTGCTGTTTGCATTTGGTTGACTAAACTGTCATTGCGAGGAGCGTAGCGACAAAGCAATCTCAAGCGGCTGGTATAATCAAGTACGAGATTGCTTCACCTTCGGCTCGCAATGACATTGTCAATTAGAACATAATAATACTTGATTATACATTCGGCCAGAGGAATAACGGTATGGCTATCGGCAGAAACGGGGGTGGAATAGACATATCGCCAGGCACATGCGCCCGTTAGCTTTTGAGGGCTTTATGGTAGGGAATCAGACCTCCGGCTTCCACCATGTCGATGAACCAGCTTGGCATTATCAAGTGAAATCGAAATTCCTTGCCGGTGGTCAGGTTGGTCACCAGGCTTTCCCTCAGGTCAATCTCTATGTTATCTCCGGTATTGAATCCCTGGGAAATTCCCGGCAGATCAATGGCTGGACAGCCGAGGTTCCAGGAATTTCGGAAATATATCCGGTGTATTGAATCGGCCACAATAGCCCGGACCCCTTTAAACTTCAGCGTTTCCGCCGCCTGCTGCCGACTTGAACCAATGCCAAAGTTTTCCTCGGCAACGATAACATCTCCCGGCTGAACATCCGTTAAGAAGTTAGAAGGGACGTTATCGCGCTCTGCAACATCGCTCAACCCGCTTTCGCCAATGAACTGCTGGTAGTTGCTCTCACTCGTCTCGTCCCCACCCATGATGTATCTGCCGGAGAAAAGCTCGTCAGTATCAACGTCTTTCCCGAATTTCCATACTCTGCCGCTAATTTTCACCACTGCCTCCCTAGAGAAACTGACGGGGGTCGGTTATCTTACCGGTCAGGGCTGATGCCGCTACCGTCGCCGGAGATGCCAGATAGATTTTGGAGCTGACATCCCCCGACCGACCCTCAAAATTACGATTGGTGGAGCTTATACTTACCTCTTCGGGGCCAAGTATACCCATGTGCGCTTCCATGCAGGGGCCGCAGGTAGGCGGACCCACCATGGCACCAGCTTCAACAAATATGGTTATCAGCCCCTCGTCCAGAGCGCCCTTGTAGACTTCTTGGGAAGCCGGTATGACTATAACCTTGGTGTAACGGTCTACCTTCCGCCCCTTGAGTATCTTAGCCGCAACCCTTAAATCTTCCAAGCGACCGTTAGTGCAGGAGCCGATAAATGCCTGGTCGATTTTGGTCCCTTCGACTTCGGTAACTCCTACCCCGTTGGTTGGCTTGGGGGGAACAGCCACTATCGGCTCCTTGATATCATCCGTGCGGAACTCAATGGTTTCCGCATATTCGGCATCGGGGTCACCTTTAACAACCTCAAACGGCGCATCGGTTCGGCTCCGTATGTAGTCCACCAGCTTATCATCCGGCTCGATAATCCCGTTGGTAGCCCCGGCTTCTATCGCCATATTGGTCAACACCATGCGACCATCGATACTCATCTCACTAACCGTCGAGCCAGTAAATTGAAGGCTTTTAAACAGGGCACCGCTAACTCCCAATCGACTCAGTATGAACAGCATCAGGTCTTTGGCGAACAGGGGCGATTCCAGTTTGCCCTCAACGTTTATCTTGATAGTAGCCGGAACCCGCTCCCACAGCCTGCCGGTCTTGAATACCACTGCCATTTCGTCAATCCCGATGCCAGTGGCAAAAGCGCCAACTACCCCTGAGGTAGTAGTATGACTGTCAGTGCCCACTACCACGGTCCCGGGCAGCACATGCCCCTTTTCCACCAGCACCTGGTGGCATATTCCGCCTTTGCCCACTTCGTAATAGTTTTCTATTCCCTGTTCCCGGACAAATTTCTTCAGGTTCAGGCACTTCCGGGCGGTGTCAATATCCTTGTTCGGCACATAGTGGTCCGGGATGACAACGATTTTCTGCGGATCCCAAACTTTAGCCACACCCAGCTCGTTAAATTTAGCCGCCGTATGAGCCCCAAGGGCATCGTGAGTCATAGCCAGGTCCACGGACACTTCCACTATCTCATCCGGCCTCACCACCAGCTGTCCGCTTTTATTAGCCAGTATCTTTTCTACCAGTGTCATACCCATGAGAGTAAGCTCCATACTTCCTCAAGAATGGCCGATTGCTATTATATATGATTCAGAGCTCATTTTCAAAGTAGACGCCGATTCGATGTTGATTTAATAAACTGTCAACCGTAAAATGGTGAAAGCATGACCGCACAAATCGCTAGCAGGAGTAGTAAAAATGAACGTTTATGAAACGGTTATCAGTCGGCGCTCAATCAGGCGTTTTAAAGATACACCCGTACCAAGAGAGCTTCTGGAGCGTTGCGTCAATGCGGCGCGCCTGGCACCGTCGGCGGGTAACCTCCAACCACTGGAGTACATTATCATTGATGATGAGAAGCTATTG
>JAHJRU010000221.1 GCA_018830745.1 Chloroflexota bacterium | reverse complement strand
CACGAAGAGGTCTTTCGGGGGACAGTGAGCCAGGCGGTAGCCCGTTTCACGGAGCCGAGGGGCGAATTTACGCTGGTCATTGCGGGAGAACAGGAGAGGGTAAGCCGGAGCTCACCGAAGAGGTCGAGCGTCAGCTACAGGAAAGGCGACAGTCCGGGGCAGCGGCTAAAGAGGCGGTAACGCAGATAGCTAAAGCTACCGGTTTATCCAAAAAGGAATTATATAGAGCCTGGATTAAGGGTAATTAGACCTTGACCGGGCAGGGAATGGAGGCTAGCGATGCGACGTGGTTGTATTGCCGTTGGAGAGTTTCACTGCGATGGGTGCGGTAAGCTGTTAAAGCACCCGGCTCGCTACTTGGCTGTTGAAGAGAAGGATGGCGTTGAGGTGGATGAGGGCACGGTCGTTCGCTATTGCGTCGATTGTTGCCTGGAGAAGAGCTATGCTAAATATCGGTCGGAGAAGGGGGAGAGCATACTGACTTTCCTCGAAGTGGAGCCACAATCTGAGTAGTTTACGCCATGAGTGAGCGAATTCTTATCTGTGTTGCCTGGCCATATGCCAATGGCCCGCTGCATATGGGGCATATTGCCGGGGCGTATTTACCACCGGACATCTTTGCCCGATACCATCGCACCAAGGGAAATGAGGTGGTAATGGTATCGGGTTCGGACCAGCATGGCACGCCCATAGCCATCAAGGCAGAGCAGGAGGGGAAAAGCCCGGTTGAAATAGTCAGCCGGTATCACCGGCAGTTTCTTGAGTGCTGGCAGAAACTGGGTATATCCTTTGATTTATTCACCAGCACCGGCACCGCTAACCATACTGAAGTAACCCATGACATCTTCCTCACCCTGCTCGAGCAGGGTTATATCTATCGCGATATTGTCTCTCAGCCCTATTGTCCCGAGTGCCGGCGTTCCTTGCCCGACCGCTATGTTGAAGGCACCTGCCCCTTCTGTGGCTATCTTGATGCCAGGGGGGACCAGTGTGATAATTGCGGGCGGCCGCTCAATCCCGGCGAGCTTATAAACCCTCGATGCAGCATATGTGGCGCTACACCGGAGTTTAGAGATTCGGAGCATTTCTTCCTGAAGCTGAGCGCCTTTGAAGGCCAGCTGCTGGACTGGGTGAAGCAGCAGACACACTGGAAGCCGAATGTCCTCAACTTCACCGTGAGCTATCTGGAGGGCGGATTGAAGGATAGAGCCATCACCCGCGACATAGAGTGGGGCATAACGGTTCCTCTTGATGGCTACGAGGGCAAACGTATTTATGTCTGGTTTGAGGCCGTTATCGGTTACCTGTCAGCCACCAAGGAGTGGGCTAAATCAGCCGGTGATGCCGAGAAATGGCGCTCTTTCTGGCAGGATAAAGCCACCAAGAGTTACTACTTTGTGGGTAAGGATAACATCCCTTTCCACACCATTATCTGGCCGGCGATGCTGTTGGGCTATGGCAATCTTAATCTGCCGTATGATGTCCCGGCCAATGAATTCTTGACCATCGAAGGCAGGAAGCTTTCCACCAGCCAGAACTGGGCCGTCTGGCTGCCCGATTACCTGGAGCGCTATGACCCCGACCCGCTGCGCTATCTGTTATCCATTAATATGCCGGAGACACACGATGCCGACTTCTCCTGGCATGAGTTCTTCCGGCGCAATAATGATGAGCTGGTGGCGACCTATGGCAACCTGGTTCACCGGGTGCTTACCTTTGTTAACCGTTATTTTGAAGGCTGTGTGCCGGTTCCGGGGGAGCTTGATTCCTCAAGCCAGGCTCTGCTTGACAGCACCAGGGATACGCTGAATACCATGGATGAACTCCTTTACCGTTGCCGCTTCAGAGAAGCCATGAGGACAGCTATGTCCCTGGCTCAGGAGACCAATCGCTACCTGGATGAGAAGTCTCCCTGGAAGGTTATCAAGCAGGACAGGGAAGCCGCTGGCACGTCTCTTTATGTAGCTATTGGCGTCCTGTCTGGACTCAGTGTCGCCCTGTATCCCTTTTTACCCTTCTCGTCTCAAAAGCTACATGAGTATCTGGGTTTTGAGGGCGATATACAGGACGGCGGATGGCAGTTAGTTATGCCGGCACCGGGGCAAAAGTTGCTACCTCCTGAGCCGCTATTCTCGAAGCTGGATGAAAAGCTGGCGGAGGAAGAAGCCAGTAAGCTGGGGCATACCTCGCGGTGATAGACTCACACGCTCATATCGATTTCCCTGATTTCAATAAAGACCGGGAAGAAGTTTTAGCTCGAGCCCGCCAGCAGGGGGTAGATACCATTATCACGGTAGGCACAGACCTTTCGTCCAGCCGTTTTTCACTACAGATAGCCCGGGAGCATAAGGAAGTTTTCACCACCGTCGGTTTTCATCCCCATAATGCCTCAAAACTTCAAGAAGACGACCTGCGCCAGCTGGCGGAGCTGGCTGAGGAGGCGAAGGTGGTGGCTATTGGTGAAATCGGCCTTGATTTCTATCGTAATTCGTCACCTCGCCAGCAACAGCTGGAGGCTTTTCAGCAGCAGCTTGACCTGGCTGCGGAGCTGGGAATGCCGGTGGTTATACACTGCCGGCAGGCTCATAAAGAGACTCTTGATATCTTATCTCGTTGGGTGGAGACTATCTCGCCCTCGGCGAATAATGGCCGCCCTCTGGGGGTTCTCCACTGTTTCAGTGGTGATACCCACCTGGCGGAGCGATATATCAAGATGGGGTTTCTGATATCATTGCCGGGTTCGGTGACCTACCCTTCGGCTCAGGATAAAGTTGAAGTAGCCCGGTGGATACCCCTGGACAAGCTGCTGGTGGAGACGGATTCACCTTTTCTCACGCCGCAGCTTTACCGCGGGCGGCGCAATGAGCCCTCATACATACCGCTTATTGTGGACAAGATAGCCCAAATTAAGGGACTTTCAGTGGAGACCATGGCTCAGGCTACGGCGGCAAACACGGTCGGTTTGTTCCAATTGCCTGGAGGATAAGGAGGAATCTTGTCGATAGACGCCGTTTACCAGAACATACAGGAAGACCTGGATAAGGTGGAAACCGAGATACAAGCAGTGGTTGAAGTTGATTTCCCCTTCCAGGCGGAGCTGTTACGCTACTGCCTGCAGGAGGGCGGCAAGAGGATTCGCCCTATACTTACCCTGCTGGCCGGTAAGCTCTTCGACTATGACCCGGCCGCTATATTACCTATGGCGGCGGCCATTGAGCTTATGCACACGGCTACCCTGGTTCATGACGATGCCATTGACCACTCTTCGGTGCGCCGCGGCAGGACCACGGTTAACATACTGTGGGGTGAGGAGATTGCTATTCTCCTGGGGGACTACCTGTTTGCCCGGGCGGGTGAATTTGCCACCGACACGGGAAACCTGCATGTCGTCCGCCTTTTTACCCAGACCCTGCGGACTATCTCCGGCGGTGAGATAAATCAGGCTCACAATGCCTTTAACCTGAACCAGACGCGTCAGCAATACATAGACCGGATTGCCGGCAAAACCGCCTCTCTGTTTATTCTGTCAACGGAATCAGGCGCTATCCTGGGCCGCGCCGGGCAGGAGGACGTTGAGGCGCTGAGAGAATATGGTTATCATCTTGGCATTGCCTTCCAGATTGTGGATGATATTCTGGACTTTACCAGTACTGAGGAGGAAATGGGCAAGCCCATAGGCGCGGACCTGGCGCAGGGCACCCTTACGTTGCCGGCCATGCTTATTCTGGAGCGCCACCCCGAGGACAACCCGGTGAAAAGGATCTTTGAGAGCGGAGGTGGTCAGGATGATATCCAGCAGGCAATAGAGCTGGTACGCAGCTCGACTATTGTTCAGGAGTGCTATGCCATCGCCTCAGAATATGCTTCGCAGGCCTGCCGCCATCTTGAGGGATTGTCCGATAGGGTTGGACGCCAGAGGCTGGTCGAGATAGCCGATTACGTGGTGGCGCGAAAGAAATAGCGTATCTATAAACCGGTTTCTCCCAGTCAGTTAAGATACCGCCGTGGGTTCCGCAGGGGGTGTGGGGGTGGGTTCATTGAATAGCGCCTCCAGCCCGTCACCTTCCAGGGTCTCTTTGGTCATAAGCTGTTCGGCAATCTGAACCAGTTTATTTTTATTTTCACCGAGTATTTTACTGGCGGTTTGGTAAGCCTCCTGGATAATAGCGTGAATCTCGTCGTCAATCTGTTTGGCTACCTTCTCGCTGTAATCCCTCTGTTCGGTAATTTCACGACCCAGGAAGACCATCTCCTCCTTGTGCCCGAAGGTCCGTGGTCCCAGATTATCACTCATGCCGAAGTCGGTAACCATGCGGCGAGCCAGTTTGGTAGCTTGCCCGATGTCATTATGCGCCCCGGTAGTGATATCGTTGAAGATTAGCTTCTCAGCCACCCGTCCACCCATTAACGTAGCCAGCTCATCTTTGAATTGAGAGCGTGATGGCAGGTATTTATCTTCCGTCAGGGTCTTGGTGTAACCCAGCGCCATACCGCGTGGTATTATAGTTATTTTTCGCAGGGGCTCCATATTGGGCAGCATCCTGGCTACCAGGGCGTGTCCCGCCTCGTGGTAGGCGATGATTTCCCTCTCCTTAGGGCTTATCTTGCGGCTCTTCCTCTCCGGCCCGGCGATTACCCGGTCGATAGATTCTTCCAGTTCCGGCATCTGTATAGACTTCTTGCCCCGCCTGGCGGCTAGTATGGCCGCTTCGTTGATAAGGTTAGCCAGGTCAGCCCCGCTAAAGCCGGCTGTCTGTTTGGCCAGCACCTCTAAATCAACCGATTTTTTAAGTGGTTTGCCGTTGGAGTGCACCTTCAGGATGGCAATGCGTCCAACGATGTCCGGGCGGTCCAGGATTACCTGGCGGTCGAAGCGGCCGGGACGGAGCAAAGCCGGGTCAAGGATATCCGGACGGTTGGTGGCGGCTAAAACGATAACGCCGGTGTTGGTGTCAAAGCCGTCCATCTCCGTCAGAATCTGGTTGAGGGTTTGCTCCCGCTCGTCATGGCTGCCACCCATGCCGGTACCGCGGTGACGGCCGACAGCATCAATCTCGTCAATGAAAATAATGCAGGGGGCATTGCGCTTAGCCTGGTCAAAGAGGTCACGTACCCGGGAGGCACCGACCCCGACGAACATCTCCACGAATTCACTGCCGCTGATGGAGAAAAAAGGCACCGAGGCTTCCCCGGCTACTGCCCGGGCCATCAAAGTCTTTCCGGTTCCCGGCGGACCGATGAGCAGCACACCCCGGGGTATGCGAGCCCCAAGGCTCTGGAACTTCTCCCGTGTCTTGAGGAAATCTACTACCTCTGAAAGGTCCTGCTTGGCTTCCTCCACGCCGGCTACATCATCGAAGGTTACCGTAGGGGTATTGGCGGGGAACAGGCGAGCCCGGCTGCGCCCGAAGCTAAGTGCCTGACTATTTGCCCCCCGCGCCTGACGGAACAGGAAAAACAGGAGCCCCCCGAAGAGCAGCAAAGGAAAAAAACTGAAGAGCACGCTCCCCCAGTCAAACCCGCCGGAGGCTTTTATCGCCACCTCCACGCCATCAACTTCCAGCCCTTTAATCTCATATATGCTGGCGTTACTTTCCTTATAGGTTTTCAGCTCTCGGCCGTCAGTGGTGGTAAGGGTTAAGAGATTTTCATCAATCAGAATCGTCTCTATTTCTTTCTTTTGTGACATAGCTATAGCCTGGCTCAATGGTATCACGGTAGGCTTTTCGGCAGGGTAGAAAAGGCGAGATACCACGGTTACAGCTACAACCATGATAATGATGTATATCAGGCTGCTAAGCTTCCATCCCCTCATGTTAACCTCAGGAGTTATTTAGTCCAGTTACATTATACCAGATATAGCAGTAAACAGGAATTTACGCTTGTGGTATAATAAATGCTGCGAGTCCAGTCTTATAGGAGGTTGACTTCTGGAGGCCATAGACATAGCCCGGCGGGTAGTAGAAGCGGCCAGTGATAAGCAGGCGATTGATATTGTCCTGCTCGATACTCGGGACGTATGCAGCTTTGCCGAATACTTTGTTATCTGTAGCGGGGATTCCTCCCGGCAGATTGATGCCATTCGTGAGGAGATTGAGCACGTATTAAAGGAGCAGGGGGTCCGGCCGCATCACTATGAGGGCAGCACTGACTCCGGGTGGCTTCTCATGGATTACGGTGCTGTCATCATCCATATCTTTGCTCCGGAGGAACGGGACTACTACCAGCTGGATAAGCTGTGGGGCCAGGCCAATACCCTGGTCAGGGTTCAATAGCTGACGATTTCGTTCTCAGGCGAAGTACAGCTTGATTTCCTCTTTAGCCGTCTCAACCGAGTCTGACCCGTGGATCGTATTACGCTCAATATCCAGCCCGAACTCAGCGCGTATGGTGCCGGCTTCCGCTTTAGCCGGGTCGGTGGCACCCATGGCTTTCCGAAGTACTTCCACCGCGTTGTCACCTTCGAAAACCATGGCTACTATCGGGCCCGAGGTGATATAGTCGATCAGGCGGTCGAAGAAGGGCTTGTCCCGGTGGACGGCATAGTGCCGCCGGGCTAATTCTTTGTCTGGTTGGAGCATTCTAAGCGCCACCAGCTTGAGTTCCAGCCCTTCAAACCGACTGATAAGGGTGCCGGTTAAATTTCTCTCTACCGCGTCAGGCTTGATAAGCACCAGGCTTCTTTCCACTTTCAAACTCCTCTATTCAGTATATTTTCCAGGTCATGTACGTCTATGGTAGCTAGCGAATCGACGATAAGGTCCGCTTCGCTCAGGCTGGCTCTGGGGTGAGTGTTGGTAACGGCCAGACAGAACATACCCGCCGTTTTAGCCGCCGTAACTCCAGCCACCGAGTCCTCAATGACAATGCAGTTTGCCGGCTTGGCTCCCAGTCGTTCGGCGGCCAGCAGGAAAACGTCCGGACTGGGCTTGCCCAGGGGCACCTCGTGCCCGGTGATAATGCTCTGAAAGAGACTGTTTATGCCCAGGCTCCGGGTAATGAAATCGATATTCTCCATGGGAGCCGATGAAGCCAGCGCTATCTTGAAGCCATGCTGAAGGAGGGAGTGCATCAGTTCTATCACCCCGGGCAAAGCCTTGACATCCTGGCCAATTCTCCTCCGGAAGCCCTTTTCTTTTTCGTTGGCAATAGCCTCCATCTCTTCCGGGGATACGCCTTCGCCCATCGCCCCTTTGATTATGGTGTCATTTCTCTGCCCGAAGTGGCGGCTGAACTGCTGTTCCGTGAAGTCAATGCCGCGTTTTTGGAACACCTCCTGCCACGCCTTGAGGTGGTAGGGCGCCGTAGCGGCAATCACCCCGTCCATATCCCAGATGACCGCTTTATTTTCTGGCATCACCGTCAAGCCTTTTCTCCTTATCGGTATTCTCTCTGGATCCAATGACAAACATAGTGGCCGTGCCTTCGGCTACCGGGGTGCCATCTTTCAGGGACAGGGTGGCCCGGGTCTCAATCAACCGCCGGGACTGCTTGGCTATGGAAGAGGTGATGACCAGCGGTTCCCCGATTAAGGTAGGGCGTCTCAGTCTGACCTGCATTTTAGCCGTGATGCAATCAAGGCCGGAAAAGTAGGTGGCGTAGGTCAAGCCCTCATCAAGCAGGCAGCTGATGATGCCGCCGTGGAGGATGCCTGCCCAGCCCTGATAGAGCTCGTTGGGGGTGAACTCCGCCCGGGCGATACCGTTGTCCCAGGTAAAGTCCAGTTTTAACCCGATGGGGTTATCCTTGCCGCAGCAGAAGCACATGTTGGGGCTTTTAACCGTGTCAATTGATACCTGTGGCCAGTTGTTCATTGTTGTCTCCATACCTTGCGTTTTGGTTGGGTGATTGGCGGGCGCCTGAGGTACAGCGGCTGGAGGGTAGCCAGATT
>JAHJRU010000220.1 GCA_018830745.1 Chloroflexota bacterium | reverse complement strand
TCCGGCTCAATAAAGGTGCGCCCCACATACCGGTTTTTCAGCAAGCCTTCGCACAGGGGAATGCCGGACTCATTGGCATAACCAATACCGGCAGCAGTAGCGGAATCGGGCACTCCCATAACCAGGTCTGCCGCTACCGGGTGTTCTTTAGCCAGTTCGGCCCCCATGGCCTGCCGAGCCGGGTAAAGCAAGCGCCCATTAATAATGCTATCCGGGCGGGCAAAATAAATATATTCGAAGACACATACTGCCCTTTTGTGGTTCTCTTCCCGGTGGCTCTCTAAACCATTCTCGCTGATAGCTACTATTTCCCCGGGTTCAATCTCTCGAACAAGGCTAGCCCCGATATGGTCCAGGGCACAGGTCTCTGAAGCCACAACCCAGCCACCATCGATAAGACCCAGACATAACGGACGCACACCGAGGGGGTCACGAACGGCATACAGGGTATGGTTGGTCAAAATGGTAAGACAGTACACCCCCTGCAGGCGATGCATGGCATACCTTATCTTATCCACCCAGCTTTTTTCCCGTGATGACATTATGAGATTGGCCACGACCTCGGTGTCAGTAGTGGTGCGAAAGGTGTAGCCCTGATCGGACAGCTCATCATGCAGATGCTTGGTGTTTATAATATTGCCATTGTGGGCGATAGCCATAGCCCCGGCACCGGTGCCAAACACAATAGGCTGAACATTCTTGGAGTGGCTTGAACCAGTGGTGGAATAGCGATTGTGGCCGATGGCAATATCCCCGGTAAGCCGGGTCAGCGCGTCTTCTTCAAAGGCCTGGGATACCAGGCCCATCCGGGCATGGAGCTGGATATTCTTGCCATCGGTGGTAGCAATACCAGCGCTCTCCTGACCGCGGTGTTGCAGAGCAAATAGAGCGAAAAATGTAAGCCGGCTTACGTCTTCGCCCGGGGCATAAATTCCAAAAACGCCACAACTCTCGTGCAAGACAATTCGCCTTTCAAAAAACGAAATCTAGCCCTACTAATTAAAGTATAGCCTGTTTGGTAATCAGCGGTCAATGCAGTTTATTGTTTATGTGCCTTCAACCAATCGATGGCTATTGCCATCGCCCGTTCTTCCTGGCGCAACCTGTGCCCCACCCCACTGATAATCTCTAGCTTTTTGGGCTCCCCTGCCCGGTCATACATCTCACAGGCTTGAGCGACCGGCACCACGTCATCCCCACTACCATGTACCAGAAGCAGCGGTCTGGGAGCTACTTCCGCCACATAATTTACCGGGCTAACTTCCCCAAACCCGTTAACCCACCGCGACAGTGAAGGGGGAAAATCGTCATCCCTTATAGCGCCGATACTCCGGAAATGTTCCACCAACTGTTGAGGCTTATCCAATTCAGCGAAACTAAACCTGGCCGGACAGGCGCAGGCAACTATATTTGATACTCTTTTATCCTGCGAAGCTACCACTACTGAGACGGCGGCACCACCGCTAAACCCAAACAGGGATAGGCGAGACTCATCAACCTCAGGTAATGTCAGTATGTAGTCGAGCACCGCTTTCAGGTCTCTCGTCCAGCCCAATATATCCAGGTTCCCGCCACTGGACCCGGTGCCCCGGAAGTTAAAGATAAATACTGCAAAACCATCCTGGCAAATCCTTTCCGCTAACACCGGATAGCCACTGGCGCTGGGGTCAGGAGCATGGGCTGGAATGCCATGGCAAACACACACTATTGGATACGGAGAAAGGGCAACTTCACCGGGAAGGTAAAGCTGCCCCACAATGTTTATTCCGTCTACTGCCAGAACTATTTCTTCACTGGCTGCCATTACGTCTATTTAGACACTTACTCAAAACTCGTCGGAGGCCATTACTGTTAATCTTCTCTAGTCCTAGCGCTGCCTCATGGATACCTTATATCCCTTGCCTTCCAGGTCGGTTTTCAGCTGAGAGACATCCTCACACCCCAGGTGAACGATGACATCCTTCTTATCGGCATCGGGGGGTGCCACGATATGCAGATTGATCATTTTTAAGCAATGCTTATTCACCAATGATATAACTTCCTCCAGTGCCTGTGGCTCCCCGCCACCAGTAACTTCTACACGAGTGCCCTCCTCACCCAGGCCAAGAACCGGATTAACGATTTTATAGAAGAAGTCATTGGTGGTAAGAATCCCCTCTACCCGACCTTTATCCACCACTACCAGAGCACCAACCTTATGGCCCTGAGCCACCGCTAGGGCCTCTTCCGCCGTTGCCTCCGGCCCGATGGTTACTACATTTGTCTCCATAATTTCTTTCACCGTGGTTTTATCCAGCAGATAGCTCAGCTCCCAGACGGTAAGGGAGGTGGCTTTGGACGGAGATACCTTCTCCAGTCCGTGCTCGGTCACCACGCCAACCAGCTTGCCCTTGTCCACCACCGGCAAACGGCGGAAACCATGCGCCAGCATGATCCGTTTAGCCTCAGCAATACTCGTAGTGCTGGGAATCGTAACCACATTACTCGTCATGATATCACGAACATACATATTCCCCTCCTTGCGCTAATAATTTTTACCATTGTTAACCCCAGTTACTATTTACTTTAGACCGCTATTATAACAAAGTCAATTGCGTAAAACAACGGTTCTGTTGCATATCTTTCCTTTTCCGAATCAATAGTAAGCCAGCACCAACATCAGATTCCATCACAAAGAAAACTACTGGCGGAAGGCACTTGATTTTTTTTATCCTCTCCTCCATCATAAAGGAGAAGCCATGAAAAGATTAAGCTTTCTCGCCATCCCGATTTTATTTCTAACTCTAGCCGTAATATTCGCTGGTACCCAGGAGGTTCGGTCATACCCTCTGATACAGCTGGACCCAGCATCGGGTGCCTCCGTAATTATTGTCTCAGGCAATGGATTTGTCGGGTTTATCAAGGTCTATTGGGATGGTAAGCTTGACGAGAAGGATGCCTTGACTACCATTCCTTACAGTGTACTCTCTGAGCCCTCCACG
>JAHJRU010000219.1 GCA_018830745.1 Chloroflexota bacterium | reverse complement strand
GGCTATCAGCGCTTTAATGTAACGGTATTCGATGAAGACAATCAACCGGTGGAGGCGGTGACCTATATAATGCCCGGCCAGATTGAAGAGACGCGCCCATCCAAGGAGTACACGGCGATTGTTCAGCAGGGTTATCGGGATTGGGGGCTGATATCGGTAGTCTAGTAAATAACCATGAGGAGGTCAGTTATGGCGGTTTACGTTATGCTCACCACGCTCACTGACGAGGGCAGAAAAACAGTCAAGGACAACCCCGGGCGGATAAAGGAAGTTAATAAAGAGGTTGAGGCTATGGGAGTCAAGGTCATTGCTCAGTATGCACTTCTGGGACAGTACGACTTCATCAACGTCCTTGAGGCGCCGAGCAGTGAAGCTATTGTCAAAGTGGCGGTAGAACTGGGTTCCCGCGGCACACTTCAAACCAACACCCTGTCGGCTATGGCTCTCGATGATTTCATTGCTACCCTGAAAAATTAAAGCACCACGGTTACCGAGGAATATTCAGGATTGCTCTGGGGCTTATCTGTATGAGGTCTTTCTGCCCAGCACGAAGCTCAGCAATACGATGACCAGCACACCCAGCCCGATTAAAATATATAGACCCCATCTAGCCGGAGCCAGGGTGGAACCAACGTAGAATGACGGTGTAATTGACCAGGCGCTTTCGCTGGCGGCGCTGTCAACTGCTTTTATCCTCCAGTAGTAGGGGGCACTCCGGCCACCCGGCTTTAGCTTTTCCGCCTCCGTAACGGTGTATTCAGATTCGGTCAGCCCCTTTTTCTCCAGGGCAATGGCGGTGAAATCCACGTCAGAGGCAATCTGGAGGGTGTAGGTTAACGGCAGAGGGCTATCTGAAGCATCTCTCCAGTCGAAGTGTGGTGTGGTTTCGGTCTCGGTACCGGCTGCGGGTGACAGCGGCATTGGAGCGGGTACCGCCGTTGACGCCGTTGACGCCGTTGATTCCACGGTAAAGGTAGTTGTTTTGGTATTGATACCATCACTGATGGTTATGGTATGGCTACCGGGTATGCCGGGTGGGGCATCAAAGATAGCCGAGACATCACCAGCGGGGTCTGCCATAGTGGTGGCCACTATCTGTTCGTCATATTTAACGGTAACCTGTCCGCTAAATCCGTTGCCGGCTACTTTGAGTTCTGTGCCAGGCGTGCCGGTGGTGGGCGAAAGGCTGATGCCGGGTTCAATGATGAAGTCGGCCTTAGCCTGATTGGCGCCGTCACTAACTTCTACTACGTAGGTGCCGTTGGGGCGCTGAGGAACAGTAAAGAAATAACCGAAACTGCCCATGTCATCGGTGCGAGGTTCAGGTGCTACCGGGCTGACCACCTGGTCATTAAAGCTTACGGTGAATGGTCGGTCGGCTTTAAATCCGGTGCCGCTCAGCAGTATCTCCGTGCCCGGCATCCCTGATGTTGGGCTCATGTTCACCGATTCCCTGGTGGAGTAGTTGTCTTTGGCGAAGTTCTCCGCTGCATCAACAGCCGTCACCGGATGCTCGCCTCTAGGGCTTTCGGGTACCGTGAAAGTAGCGTTGGAAAAGCGGCCGGTTTCATCGGTCTGGGCACTGCCGACTGCTTGAGAGCCGAAGTAGATAATCACATTCTTCACCGCAGCAAAGCCGGTGCCGTCAACACTCGCTACGTCGCCTACCGGACCGTATGAGCGGTCCAAGTCAATCTCCGCCTCTACTAGAAAGGCGCGACTAACATGCTCGGCGGTATCCCCAAAGGTTGCTATCCGGATGGTATAGGCTCCGCCGGGGATGACGGGCACATTGAATGGTGTAGGCGGTATCTCTCCATTATCGCTGACAATTCCGTTGCCCACCCTCACTGATAATGGTGTGTCATAAGCAAAGGTTATGGTATAGGGGTTGTTGGCGGTGAAGCCTGTTCCGGATACGGTTATGGTCTTGTTTACCGGACTGGATGGCGGGGATATGGTCACGCTGGCTGCCAGCACCGCAGTGGCTGGCAGGGCTATCAGCAGGTGGCTGAGCAGGATAGCCGCGAGCAGAGAGACGAATATTCTTCCAGCTTTCATATTGTTGTCCACCCTTTACTGCATTTTACAGCAATAATAATTTTAGTCAACTATTAAATAGACGAATCTTTCACTCTATCGTGGGGAATGCGGGACTATTTGACAAAAAGGGGGTTTGCTACTTAAAGTGTCACTTAGGGAGACATTTAGTCATCAGGGTGGACAGATGAGTGAAACGGAAATAGTACTTACCGGTTGCAGTCACGATTGTGGCGGCAGATGTATGCTTAAGGTTCATGTAGAGCAGGGCCGCATCGTCCGCATAGAAACCGATACCAGAGGTGAACCTCAGCTCAGAGCCTGCCTTCGTGGGAGGGCATATCGGCAGAGGGTGTACTCACCCGACCGTTTGAAGTATCCCATGAAAAGGACGGGAGACCGGGGCAAGGGTGAGTTTGAGAGGATATCCTGGGACGAAGCGCTGGACACCGTTGCCCGGGAGTTAATCCGGATGAGGGACACCTACGGCAATGCCAGCATTCTGTATATTGGTGGTAGCGGGAGCCAGTCGGCGCTGCATCACAGCAAGGTGGTAGAGGATATGCTGGCCAGCTTTGGGGGCTTCACCCGGCCCTGGGGGGATGCCTCCTTCGAGGGCGCTTTATTTGCCTCTATGGCAACTTATGGAACTATGGCTACCGGTAATGCCTGGGAGGACCTGCTTAATTCTCGTCTGATAATTATGTGGGGCTGGAATCCGGCCGTTACCGTCTGGGATACCAATACCAATTATATCCTGGCTCAGGCAAAGGAGAAGGGCATCAGGATAATCTCCATTGACCCGCGCTTTACCGCGTCTACGGCGGTCTTTGCCAGCGAGTGGATTCCCATCAGACCATCCACCGATGCCGCTATGCTGGTGGCTATGGCTCATGTCATGATGAGGGACGGACTTCAGGACCAGGAGTTTATAGATAGTTATACGGTGGGCTTTGATAAGTTCCGCCGCTACGTGATGGGGGAGGAGGATGGCATTCCCAAAACCCCTGCCTGGGCCGAAGAGATAACCCGGGTGCCGGCGGCTACCATCGAGCGCCTGGCTACGGAATATGCCACCACCAAGCCGGCGGCACTGATACCGGGCTGGGGTCCGGCACGCGCCGCCATGGGTGAACAGTTCTGCCGGGCGGCTAACACCGTTATCGCTATGACCGGTAATATAGGTATTAAGGGTGGCTACGCTGGTGGTTTTATGCGTGCCTTTCGTCCGCCGTTACCCCGGCCCCGCGGGGCGCGTAACGCCGTGGAGCAGGATACCCCGCCACGCCAGAACAGCCTCCATAAGCTGAAGGGAGCCGGTAATCCTACCGGTGCCCGTATCCATAATCTCAAGCTCTATGATGCCATGTTTAAGGGCAAGGCCGGTGGTTATCCGGCTGACCTCAAGCTAGCCTATATCGTGGGCTGCAACCTGCTTACCTCCCGCCCCAACACTAATAAGGGAATAGCGGCTCTTAAGAACCTGG
>JAHJRU010000218.1 GCA_018830745.1 Chloroflexota bacterium | reverse complement strand
CACCGGGGACCGGACTCGGTTGGCATCGGCCTGTACGGACAGGAGTCACCCCCCGACCAGATAAAAATGAAGGTGCGGGTTAACCTGCCACCCGATTCCACGGACTTCAAAGCCCAATCTGAAAAACTGCTTGCCGGCATCAAGCACATGGGTGGCACCGTCCTTGATAGTCAGCAGTTCAAAGATACTTATCGCCTGGTTATCCGGTACGATGGCAGTGTGAAAGCCCTGGCTAACAGTCTGATAAAGATAAAACATATCGAAGTGCAGAGCGCCGGCCACCTGCTGGAAATCAGCAAGGCTGTAGGCGAGCCCATTGAGCTGAAAAAACAGGTGGATATCGACTCATTTACCGGCACTCACGGCATTGCCCACACCCGATTAGCCACGGAAAGCGATATCCTGGTCTCCACCAGCCACCCCTTCTGGGCTTACGGCTATAATGACGTGGCCGTAGTGCACAACGGGCAGCTGACCAACTACTGGCGTCTCCGCCGCTGGCTCGAAACCAGAGGCTGGCGTTTCACCACCGAGAACGATACTGAAATGGTAGCCATATGGATTGCCGACATGCTCGACACCGGCCACAGCCTGCGGGAAACGCTGGAACAGTCCATTGAGGATTTCGATGGCACGTATTCTTTTCTGGTTTCCACCAGAGACCAGATTGGCTACGCCAAAGATATGCTGGGAGCCAAGCCACTGGTAGTAGCTGAGACGGACAGCTTTGTAGCCTTCGCCTCTGAAGAGGTAGGCATTCAAAGGGTAGTCCACGACCCCAATTTAATAACCTACGAACCCTATCCGTTAAAGGTGCAGACATGGTAACAATTGATTGTTTAGGAAAGACTATCCGCGAGATTAACACCGAAATCAAGACCCGGGCCCAGACCGAACCGGAAATCAAAATCATCAACCCTGAGGCGAGACACCTTTTGTCCGTGGGGCTGGTGGCTGAAACCAGGCTCACCATCGAGGGGAGTGCCGGTTACTTCTGCGGTGCCCTTACCGAGGGGCCTCGCATTGAAGTCACCAACAATGCCGGCTGGTGCCTGGGCGAGAATATGATGTCCGGCGAGTTGATTGTGCGCAAGAACGCCGGCTCCCAGGCCGCTTCAGCGCTTCGTGGCTCCACGGTGGTCATCTACGGCAACGGAGGCAGCCGCGTAGGCCAGGTGATGAAAGCCGGGACAGTAATAGTGCAGGGCAATGCCGGCTATATGGTCGGTTTCATGATGCTCGGCGGCAAGATTATCATCGTGGGCGATGTCGGCGACGGCCTGGGCGAATTCATCATCCGCGGAGAGATATACGTAGGCGGCGAAATCCCCAGCCTGGGGCATGATGCCGTGCAGGTGGATATCAGCCAGCAGGATTCAGACGAAATCCGGAGCCTTCTGGAGCACTACAAGGTTAAGCCACCCCGGGAGTTCAAGAAGATTATCTCAGCCCAGAAACTCCAGAAGTACACCAAGAGAGAATATTAATTCCATGCCAACGGGACGGAGAAAGAGCCACACCTATACCCCTGATGTTGTTGACGATATTCATTACAAGGCAGCCATCGGCCGCCCGCGCATCCGTGGCTACGGAGCACTGGGCATGCCGCTGGCTTTCACCGACCTTACCTTCCTGCCGGCCAACCTGAGCCGCCTCGTTATCGACTCCTACCGCGAGCCATGCTTCACCGATGTCAAACTGGGGCGGAGGTTTGCCCGCAGACCGCTGGAACTAAGCATCCCCATTATGGTGGCTGGCATGGGGTACGGGTCTATCTCCAAACCGGCCCGAATGGCTATCGCCAAAGCCACCGCCGCCCTGGAGACGGCTTACTGCACCGGAGAGGGCGGCATGATTCCCAACGAACGGGAAATGGCTCACAAGCTAATCTACCAGATTGGACCGGGACACCTGGGGGTCAATATCAAGGACATTAAAAAGGCTGATGCTATCGAGTTGCTTCTGGATACCGCCAACCACGGCATTGGCCGATATCTGTATGCGGAAAAACTGATACCGGAGGTAGCCGAAGTGTGGGGCGTACCACCGGAAATCGACTTTTATGCCCCGGCCACGCACATGGACTTTGATGACCCTGAGTCTCTGGCGCTTAAAGTTGAAGAGCTGAGGGAAGCCACCGACTGGGAGATACCCATCGGGATTAAGGTGGGAGGGCGCATGGACGAGATGATAAATATCGCCCTGGCCTGTGATATTGACCTCATCATGATTGACGGCATCCAGGCCGGAACCCCGGCCGGTCCCGATGTGGTAGTGGAGAATGTAGGGCTGCCCACACTGGCCGCCCTGTCCCAGGCCATTATGACCCTGCGCAAGCTGGGCAAAGAAGAGGATGTGGACGTGGTGGTCATGGGAGGAATTCGTGAGGGCGGCGATATAGCCAAGTGCCTTGCCCTGGGTGCCCGGGCGGTATCCATCGGCACAGCGGCGCTGGTTGCCATGGGCTGCCAGAGCTGCATGCTGTGTCCCACCGGTCGTTGTCCGGCGGGCATCACCACCCATGACCCGGAACTAGCGGCACGCTTCAACGTAGACCAGGCAGCGGAGAACCTGACCAATTTCTTAACCGCCCTGACCGCCGAAGTCCAGATGGTTGCCCGGTCCTGCGGGAAGACCCGCGTCCAGAACCTCGAACCGGAGGATATGCGTTCCCTGAGCATCCTGACCTCAGCCACTACCAGAGTGGCTCTGGCAGGCTCTAATAAAATCTACTAGTCTCCAGGAAATACCATGATAAAGGCCATGACTTTAAAAGAAGCCCTGGACGAAGCCACCCGCTGCCTCCTGTGCGATGACCCGGAGTGTGTCAAGGGATGCCCCGCCAATGTGGATGTCCCCGGCTTTGTCCGGCGCATGCGCGCCGGCAATATGTACGGCGCCATCAAGCAGCTGAGGTGGAATAATCCCCTGCCGGATACCTGCGCCATAGTATGCCCCACCGAAGAGCTATGCCAGAAAAACTGCAAGCTCATCGAGGAATCGGCGCAACCCCTGATGATTGGCGAACTGCAGCACTTTGTGGCTGACTATGAAAAGCAATTGCGCACGCCGGTAGGCTTTGTGAAAAGCCCCAAAACGGAAAAGGTAGCCGTCCT